>DPPH01000099.1:0-2654 GCA_003539375.1 Clostridiales bacterium | reverse complement strand
AAAGTCTTTAGTTCCCAATCCATATCCAGTCTTTAATATTTTGAATTTTAAATCGTCAGCATACTCATCCACTGTACCTTTTAGTATAGCTGCACCTGTAGGTGTTGTAGTTTCTGATCTTACTTTTCCTAGGTGTACAGGCATATTTTTAACTATCTCTGAAGTTGCCGGTGCTGGCACAGGCATTATACCGTGAGCACATTTTACAAAGCCTCCGCCAAGTTCAACTGTAGAAGATATAACTTTATCAACTCCTAATTTATCAATGCATAGTGCTGCACCTACGATATCCACTATAGAATCTACGGCTCCCACTTCGTGAAAGTGGACTTCTTCAACAGTTTTTCCGTGTACCTTTCCTTCTGCTTCGGCAACTATCTTAAATATTTCTTTGCTTATTTTTTTAACATTTTTACTAAGTTCAGAGTTTTCTATTATTTCAAATATATCCTTTAAATTCCTATGGTGATGATTTTCTTCATGCTCATGATCATGGTCATGATGATGTTTGTGATTATGGCCATGATGGTCTTCATGTGTGTGGTCACTGTGTTGATTGTCCTGGTGGTGATCTTCATGGTGGTGATGGTGATTATCCTTTTTCAACTCTACTTCAACCTTGGTCCCTGTGATTCCCATTTTTTGATTTTGACTAATTTTAACTTCAAATTCATCTTTTATGCTTAATTTGTTTAGTTCTTCTATTAGGTATTGTTTATCAACCCCTAAATCAACTAATGCTCCTAGATTCATATCTCCGCTTATGCCTGCGAAACAGTCGTAATATAATATTTTCAAAATATTTCCTCCATTAATTTATTTTTAGTTTTTCGTATTTACCGTAATCATCTGACATCTTATTATATACTTTTTCTCCATAAAGAAATTCATATATTTCATCTGCTTTTACTTCCGGCATTATATCTTCAAATTCTTCTGGATATATACTTTTTCCTATATAATATGCATTAGCAATTGACGTTCCTATATTAGTATTGTAGTAGTTAAATGGAAGCTGCATATATATTTCATTGTTTTTAAAGGCACTAATCTCATCATAAAAGCTTTTGTTTAAATTGTATTCTTCTATAACTAGATCTTTTCCTGCCATGTCTATTATTATTTTATCTGGATTCCATTCCATTAGTTTTTCCTTGTCTATCATTATAGAACCGGATTTACCTAGTTCGTCCGCCACATTGTTTGCATTAATTGCATTTAAAAGAGCATAGTTGCCTGCGGTACTTTCTATGCCATGGATTCCTTTACTGCTAAGAGCACCTATGTATACCTTTGGCTTATATTCCAAATCCCTTGTTCTTGCATCTAAATCTGATCTCACATCCTTTAAAAAACTTACTACTTCTTCCCCTCTAGATTCTTTATCCATTACTTCTCCTATTAGTAACAATGAACTATAAATATCTTCATCATACGGTGGTGAAGTGCCGTAGCTTAAAGCTACAACTGGTATATTAGTAGTTTTTTGAAGTTTTTCTACTGCTGATAAATCTGTTGAGTACATTGAAAAAATAACATCTGGTTTTACAGATAATATTTTTTCTGTATCTGGTTGATTGTTTGGTCCTCCCATGCCAATTACTTCAATGTTTTGGAGTTTAGGATTAGCTATATTGTATGGTCTTCCTGTATTGGAATCAATTTCTATTTGCTCTATTCCTACCAGTTTATCTAAATCTCCAACTATAGTATAGAGCCTTAATGCTCCAGGACCAACTGCTAATACTTTTTTTATTTCATTTTTTAAATTTACTTCTCTACCCAAAACATCTGTTACTGTAATTCCACTGTTGTCTAACTCAATAGAATCGGTAGCACATCCTGAAGAAAATAACAATACAACTGTAATAATAACAATAATTTTTTTCATCTTATTCATCCTTTCATCTACATGGGAACTACAATCACATTATTTTTTAATCTTTCTATACTTACATCTACAGAATAAACTTCTTTAATATTTTTTGAATTTATTACTTCTATCCCACCGGCATCGAAAATTCTACCATCTTTCAGGAGTATGAATCTATCTGCAAATCTCAAAGCCATATTTAAATCATGGATAGTAACTACAGCTGATATATTGTTTTTCTTAACAATATTTTTAATTATATTCACAACCTCCAGCTGGTTTTTTAAGTCTAAATTATTCGTTGGTTCATCAAACATCAATACATCAGGTTCCTGGGCTAATGCTCTTGCTATTACAACTTTTTGATATTCCCCACCACTTAACTCATCAGTATATCTTAAAGCATATTTATCAAGATTCATCATCTTTAAAACCTTATCCACTATTTGTATATCCTTCTCTTCAGCATCCCATTTAATATATGGCTTTCTGCCAATTAATACAGAATCGAACACAGTGGTTCTTGTATATTGATTTTGCTGGGCTACATAACCTAACCTTTGAGCTAATTTATTATGTTTTATTTTTGATATATCCTCTTTATCAAATTCTATTTTCCCTACTTTTAACTTGAGAATTCCATTTATACATTTTAATAAGGTTGATTTACCTGCTCCGTTTGTACCTAGTACGGCTACAGTTTCTCCTCTTTTTAAGGAAAATGAAACTTTGTTCAACACATTAATACCTGGATAATCAAAACTTATATCCTGAACTGACA
>DPPH01000119.1 GCA_003539375.1 Clostridiales bacterium | reverse complement strand
GGATTCGGTAGCTTAATTAATGCTGCTACTATATTAAAACCTATTCCTATGGGTATTATAATATCTTTGCTAATGGGTATGGCCCTCACCCTTCCAATAAGTAGTGCAGCTATAGGAATTATGTTAGGGTTAAGTGGTTTGGCTGCGGGAGCCGCCGCAGCAGGATGTTCAGCTCAAATGATAGTATTTGCTGTGATTAGTTATGAAGCTAATGGATTGGGTGGATTATTATCCCAGGGTTTAGGAACTTCTATGCTTCAGATACCAAACATAATAAAGAATTGGAAGATATGGATTCCAGCAATTATAACTTCTATCATTACCGGACCAATATCTACAACATTTATGAAGTTAGAAAACACACCAATAGGATCAGGTATGGGAACATCAGGATTAGTTGGTCAGTTTGGTGCAGTTGATGCAATGGAGGCAGTAGGTAGAGGTGGATTGGAAATGTACCTGTATATTCTAATACTGCATTTCATACTTCCGGCAATTTTAGGGTTAATTTTATATAATATAATGAAAAAACTAAAATTAATAAAACCTGAAGATTTGAAATTAGATATATAAAAATAGGATAGAGGGTTAACTCTATCCTATATAATATTACCCTAATATTCTATTATTTTACCCAACCTCTTGCTCTCATTGCATCAGCTACTCTTTTAATTGACATCATGAAAGCTGCTACTCTCATAGATACTTTATATTCATCCATGATTGCGTATATATCGTTAAAGGCTTTAACCATCTTGATTTCTTGCTTTTCTTGAACTTCTTCAAATGTCCAGTAGTAGTTTTGAAGGTTTTGTACCCATTCGAAGTAAGAAACCATTACTCCACCACCATTTGCAAGTATATCAGGAACAACTAAGATTCCTTTTTCGTTTAACACTTTATCAGCTTCTGGAGTAGTAGGACCATTTGCTCCTTCTATAACCATTGAAGCCTTAATGTCGTTAACATTTTCTGAAGTTATAGCATTTTCTAAAGCACATGGTGCTAATGCATCAACTTCTATGCTAAATATGTCGTCTCTTCCCATTTCTTCTGCTCCTGGGAATCCTTTTATCATATTCTTGTTTTCAGGTTCTTTTACATAATCAAAAAGCTTATCTATATCTAATCCTTTTTCGTCATATAAACAGCAAGATACATCAGATACAGCAACTACCTTTGCTCCCATATCAACTAGATATTTGGCTGCAAATCTACCAACATTCCCAAATCCTTGAATAGAAACCTTTGAATCTTTTAATTCCATGTTTTTAGCTTTAAAAGCTTCTCTTGTCATAAGAGCAACACCGTAACCAGTTGCTTCAAATCTTCCTAAAGATCCGCCAAATTCTAAAGGCTTACCAGTAATAACTCCTAAAGTATTTTGTCCTTTAAGCTTTGAGTATTCATCAACCATCCATGCCATAACTTGTGGATTTGTATTAACATCTGGTGCAGGAATATCTTTTAATTCTCCAATAACAGGAGAGATTGCACTAATGAAACCTCTAGCTAGTCTTTCGACTTCACCTTGAGACATTTTAGTAGGATCAGCTATTACTCCACCTTTTCCTCCACCGTATGGAATTCCAGCAACTCCACATTTAAAAGTCATCCATGCGGAAAGCGCCTTTACTTCGTCTCTAGATACGTTTTGGTGAAATCTAAGTCCACCTTTTCCAGGTCCAACTGCATCGTTGTGTAGTGAACGATATCCTTGGAAAACCTTTGTTTCACCGTTATCCATTTTTACAGGTACTGATACCTCGATACAACTTTTAGGTTGTTTTAATATGTCATATACCTCTTGAGTTTCACCTAAAGCATCACAAGCGTCTTTAATCTGCTGTTGTACAATTTCGAAAACATTTAAAGTTTTTTCAGCCATTTGTAACCTCCATTTAAAAATATTTTTTATTATATTAAATTTTTAACTATTATCAACATAAATGATGATAACATTAATTAGGTTAAATGGAAACGTTTTTCAAGGTTATTTTGTAACAATTTCGTAATAAACACAGGGTTTTCATCAAAGGTTTCAATAAAAATCTTGTAAAATTAAAAATCACTTCGGTATTAATCAAAATATTTAATAAAAATTTGTCAATTATTAACTAAATATTACTTTTTGAGAAATAACCCATAAAAAAACATAAACATGCTAATCAACAATCCTATATATAAGGGGTCAATTATTTTAATATTTAACAAATTAAGTAGTATAACAATAAAAGGGGAAAATATCATAGAGAGAAATCCAATTCTTTTAGGTGTTTTTTCTTTAAAAATTAGAGCGAATATCATAGGCATAAATATAACGGTCCCCCTTAAAGTCATTGAAAGAAAAGCCCATTTTAAAATTAAAGAATCTAGATTGAAAAAAACCATCATGGTTACAAATGCTGAAATAACAATCACCGTAAGTCTATTTACAAGTAATTCTTTTTTATCATTTAATTTTGAATTTGATAGGTAAGGGTAAACATCTCGACTGATCATCGTGCTTATACCTAGAGTTAATCCAGCACCTGTTGCTACTACAGAAATGATTAGTGTTGCTATTACTATACCACCTACTACCGGGTTTAAATACTCAAGCACAAATAATGGTAAAGCTTGTTTTGATATTATATTTGGATGGTTTAGTTTCATATACATTCCTATAAGAGTTGAAAGAATTCCTATAGGAGGGATTAAAAGAGAAGAAATGAATGCACCTTTTCTTGATTCTTCAGCACTTTTACCTGAAAAAATAGCCTGTAAATATGTTTGGGTAGATGCAACTCCCACAACTAGAGAAAATCCCATAGCCAATCCATTTAAAACTCCATTACTAAATAAATTAAACCAAGGATCCCTTGGGAAAAAGCTTGTAAATTCACCTATGCCATCATAACTATTAAGAATAATAAAGCCGGCATAAGTTAGTGTAGTATATAAAAGAAGAGTTTTAATACTTCCTACTAAACTAGAACCAAAAAAACCACCAAAAAAGATGTAAGAAATAATCAGGAGAATAGTAATAATTACTGCTGTATTCTC
>DPPH01000113.1 GCA_003539375.1 Clostridiales bacterium | reverse complement strand
TCTTCTCCCGGTATACCTATTCTATTAGAAAATTGGGTTCCTGTTGCTATATACACAGCATCGAATTTATTTTTTATTTCTTCAAATTCTATATCTTTCCCCACTTCTGTATTAAGGTGTACTTTAACTCCTACCTGTTTAATTAGCTTCACTTCATGTTCCAGTATATCATTTGGTAATCTGTATTCTGGGATACCAAAGGCTAATACTCCTCCTTCTACGGGTTGGGATTCAAATATTTCAACCTCATATCCCAGTCTAGCAAGGTAATATCCACATGTTAATCCAGATGGCCCCGCTCCAACAATACCAATGCTTTTACCTTTTTTAGGAAAAACAAGGTCCATATAGGGCTCTTCGTGTTTCATCACATAATCTGAAACAAATCTTTTTAAATCTGCTATAGCTAATGATTCATCAAGCTGAGCTCTTCTACACTTGCTTTCACAAGGATGAGTACATACTCTCCCACATATAGCAGGAAAAGGATTGTCCTTTCTCACTAAATTATATGCCTCTCTAAACCTACCTTCAGCAATTAAAGATATATATCCTGGCACATTCACCCCAGCTGGACAGGCATTTTCACAAGGTGATATAAATAGTTCTGCACAAACTCCTGCCCTGCAGTACTTATACTTAATATGTTCTTCATATTCTTCCCTAAAGTTTTCTATCATACTTAGAACTGGATTTGGTGCAGTTTGTCCTAATCCACATACTGCAGTATCTTTAATAGTTTCTCCAAGTTCTATTAATAGCTCAATATCTCCTTCTTTTCCTTCTCCTTTTGTAATACGCTCCAATATTTCAAGCATTCTTTTTGTACCAACTCTACAAGGTACACATTTACCGCAGGATTCTTCTTGGACAAATTCCATAAAAAATCTAGCCATATCAACCATACAGGTATCTTCATCCATACTAATTAAGCCCCCGGATCCCATTATGGCTCCCAGTTTTTTAAGGGAATCGTAATCGACTGGTGTATTAAGATTTTCACTTGTAATACATCCACCAGAAGGTCCTCCTGTTTGAGCTGCTTTGAAATTTTTCTTTTTAGGAATACCTCCACCTATATCAAAAATTATATCTCCTAAAGGAGTACCCATAGGTACCTCTACTATACCTGTATTATTTATTGCTCCAGCTAATGCGAATACTTTTGTTCCAGTATTTCCTTCTCTTCCATATCTTTTATACCAACTGCTACCCTCTCTAAGAATCTGTGGGACATTAGCAAAGGTTTCAACATTATTTATTATAGTAGGTTTATCAAATAATCCTCTTTGAAAAGGAAATGGTGGTTTCTGTCTTGGTTCTCCTCTTTCTCCTTCAATAGATTCCATTAATGCTGTTTCTTCTCCACATACAAAAGCCCCAGCACCTATCCTTATTTCTAAATCAAAGTCAAAACTGCTCCCAAATATATTTTTCCCGAGTACATTAGCATCTCTTGATTTTTGTATAGCATCTTGTAATCTTTCAACTGCTATAGGATACTCAGCTCTTACGTAAACATATCCTTTCCTTGCTCCTATAGCATATCCTCCTATAATCATTCCCTCTATAACACCGTAAGGATCTCCCTCTAATAAACTTCTATCCATGAAAGCTCCTGGATCTCCTTCGTCAGCATTACAAACAAGGTACTTTTCTTTAGAATGGGCTTTTAATCCTGCTTCCCATTTAATTCCAGTTGGAAAGCCTCCTCCTCCTCTTCCACGGAGTCCTGATTTTTTAATTTCTTCAACTACTTCTTCTTGTGACATTTCATTTAAGGCTTTTGCTGCACCGCAAAAACCATCATTTGAAACATATTCTTCAAGAGATGAATAATCAATTCTTCCACAATTTTTTAAAGTTAATTTGATTTGCTTATTAAAATAGTCTATATCTTCTATATGGGGAACGTGATTTTTATTAATTTTATCGTAGTAGGTTTTTTCTTCTAATATTTTTCCCTCTAAAAATTGACTTTTTACGATTTCTGGTATGTCTTTAGGATTGATTTGTGTATAAAAAATTCCTCCCGGCATTACTATCATGACCGGTCCTATATCACATGTCCCCATACAACCTGTTTGCTTAACCACTACTTTTTCTGTTAAATCATTAGCTTTAAGATTTTCTACTAGAGCATCCATAACTTTACCGCACTCAGAGGAAATACATCCAGCTCCTGAGCAAATAAGTGCTTCATAATCATATTTAGACATATTTTTACTATATTTCAATTTAATCTCATTTAAATCTTCCGGTTTATTGATTTGTGTTGAATTATTCACTAATTATCACCCCTTTGATTATCACTGTAATACTCTGTTAATATAGAATTAATTTTATCAGGATTTACCATCTTGTATACTTTATCATTAATAGTTATAGCTGGAGCAAGACCACAAGCTCCAATACATCTCATAACCTCTAAAGAAAACATCCTGTCTTCTGTGGTTTCACCAACATCTATGTCTAGAAGTTCTTTTATTTTTTCTAATATTTTCTTACCACCTCTTACATAGCAAGCCGTTCCTAGACAAACTTTAATTGTATATTTTCCTCTTGGCGTTGTAGAAAAGAAGGAATAGAATGTTACTACTCCACTAATCTTTGATAAAGGAATATCAGTCTTTTTTGATATAAGTTCTTGTACTTCCAAGGGCAAATGACCATATATTCCCTGTGCCATATGAAGAATTTGTATCAAGCTACCTTCATTTTTCCCGTACTCATCGATAACTTCTCTGATTCTCAAAAGTTTCTTTTCGTCAGTTTCTTCAGCGCATGTACATGTTTTGGTTTTTTCAACCATAACAATTCACTCCTTCTTGAAATTTATTTATTTTTTATATTAAGTAATTCATATGGGATTTATAATTTTGTGGTTTGTCATTAAGGCAAGGTATTAATGAATATATATTCTGAAATATTATTATTTAGGATAGAATTTGTTAATTTAATAACATAATTACATTATAACAAATATGAAAACCTTTTCCAAGTCTTAGGAAATAAATTTTGACCATTATATTAAAAATTACTATAATTAACATAGGAGGTGTCCATTATGAAACTTGGTGATAAACAATGCAAGGTTACATATTTGTTTAATAGCGGATTTACCATTGAAACTAAAAGTTCTCTTATTATAATCGATTATTATACCAGCAGTACTCCTTTAAATATAGAAAAACATAAGGACAAAAATATATACGTAATGGTATCCCATAACCACGGAGACCACTATACTCAAAAAATATACGATTGGAATGACAATTATAATGTAAGATACATACTTCATGATGATATCAATGCACCCAGAAATATAAATGCTGATTATGTTGTAAAAAATGAAAGCTACCATATAGACAAAGTATTACAAGTTGATACTTTTGGTTCAACTGACAAAGGAGTATCTTTTTTAGCTTATATTGACGGTATGAAAATCTTTCACAGTGGCGATCTGAATTGGTGGAAATGGAAAAGTGATCCTGAAGATGCCCAGTATCACGAAGAAATATCATACAAAAAGGAAGTCCATAAGTTGATAGGAAAAAATATAGATATCGCTTTTATTCCTGTTGATCCAAGGCTTGAAGAAAACTACGACCTTTCGGCAAAGTATTTTGCAAATAAAATAAATGCACAGGTAATTATACCTATGCATTTTAGAGATGCCTTATCTTATTTAAAAACCCTAGACCAAAATTGGTTAGATATTGAAACTTCTTCAAGATTTCAACTAATTTCTAGAGAAGGACAAAGCTTCTTTTATGATTTTAATTACTAGTCTTTTGAAGTCTACTTATACTTAGTATTTATAACTAGGGACTCATAAAGCTTTGTTTTTTCATAATCTATTTCAAGGGATTTAACAAAGTCTTCGCTACCTTTGGGTATAGCGACATACTTTCCTTCAACTTCATATATATAATGATCTGTTGCTTGTTGTTCATCCAGAACAATGCCAAAGGCTCTTTCACCTCAGCAGCTACCTCTTACCATAACAAGCAGCTCATCATTTCCTTTTTCTTTCATTCTTTCTTCGGCTTTTTCATGAGCCATATCAGTTATATCTACTATTATTTCTTGTTTTTCTTTTGGTATGGCTTCATCTGCATATTTGCTGCCTGTACATGCCGATGCAAATAACATTAAAAGAATTAAAACTGGAACTAGTTTTTTCATCCTATCCTCTCCTTGCAAAATGTGTTTATGCTGCGATTTATATTTTTGTATATTTATATAATATTAATATTTTAACATCTTATTTATTTATAATGAAGGATAAATATATATTTAACAAAATTTATTGACATAAAGTATAATCTTTGATAGTATGTTAATAATTTAACTAATAAATTGAGCGTAACCCAACTAAATGAAGCTCATATAAATTATCCCTTGCCCTCAGCTTTAAAGCTGAGGGTTTTCCTTTCTTGAAAGTATGACAACTAGGTGATAAAATCTATATATTATGATGATTAATTTAGAGAGGAGGATAATATGTACCAAGTTGCCGGAATTCAAATGAGACCAATTATGAACAATGTAAATGCAAACCTAAAAAGAGGCATCAAGTTTATTAGAGAAGCTGCAAAAGAAGAAGTTGATTTAATAGTTCTACCTGAGATGTGGACTACGGGATACCATCTAAGTAAAGAAGCTTTTTTAAAATTAGGTGAAGATAGAAATGGACCAACTGTTACCGCAATAAGAGAAGAAGCTAAGAGAGCAAATGCTTCTATTATATGTCCATTCATCGAAAAAACTTTAAATAACGATCTTCATATATCAGCTGCAGTAATTGATAATACAGGTGATCTTAGAGGTGTTGTAAGAAAAAGTGTTTTATGGGGAAGAGAGAACAATATTTTTAAATCGGGTAATATCGAGTACCCTGTTTTTGATATAAAGGTAGGAAAAGTAGGTATACTTATATGCTATGAAATAGAATTCCCTGAAACTAGTAGACTTTTAGCTCTTCAAGAAGCAGATATGATAGTATGTCCTTCCGTATGGAGCGTAGCATCTTCTCACAGATGGGATATTCAGCTTCCAGCAAGAGCCCTAGACAATACAGTTTTTATTTTTGGAGTTAATAATGTAGGTAGCAACAGCTGTGGTAAAAGTAAATTAGTTAGTCCTTTAGGTGATGTTTTAGTAGAAGCTTCCGAAAATAAAGAAGAAATTTTAATTCACATTGTAGATGATGAGATGCTTAAATGGGCTAGAGAAGAAGTTCCATACCTTAATGATTTCAAAAGCAAGTTAACACCGGGTGGAATTAATAAAATTCCAATACCTAAATTATAAATAAGGTGGTAGAAATGAAAAAAGAAATTCTCCTTTTAGGAAATCCTGAGCTTTATAAAAAAAGCGAAGAAATAAGTTTTAATGATTTACCTGAAATTAAAAAAATAATTCAAGACCTTCACGATACTTTAATTGATTTTAGAGATAAATACCAAGCCGGTAGAGCTATCGCAGCACCACAAATAGGTTACAAGAAAAGGCTTATTTATATGCATATTGACAAGCCAACCGTTTTTATAAATCCTACTCTCATTTTTCCTGAAAATAAAAGTATGGTAGTAATGGATGATTGCATGTCTTTTCCTAACCTTTTAGTAAAGGTAAAGAGATATAAAAAAGCTGTAATTAAGTACAAAGATTTAGAATGGAAAGATCAGAAAATGAATTTAGAAGGAGATTTATCAGAACTACTACAGCATGAATACGATCATTTAGATGGAATTCTAGCTACTATGAGAGCCATTGATAATAAATCTTTTTTTGTTAAAGAATTAGTACGCTAGTCTTAATTCCTTCTTTTTTTTAAAGTTTTTGCTAATCTTAATAAAAATATAAGTA
>DPPH01000156.1 GCA_003539375.1 Clostridiales bacterium | reverse complement strand
TATAACATAAAGGACTACTATACAGGATGGAAATTAAAAAATCCCACCAATCGGCGGGATTTCTATGCATGTAAAGTTTTATATCTGTAAATTTATTTGTATATATCCTTTCTATGACCAATATTGATTATAATAATTCTAATTTCCTCATTATTAATATCAGCTAATATTCTGTAATTACCAACTCTATATCGCCAATATTCTTTTAAATTACCTTTTAGAGCCTTGCCATATTTTTTTGGGTTATCTGTACCTGCTAAGTTTTTTTCAATCCAGGCATAAATCATTTTCTGCTGGTTTTTATCTATTTGGGATAGACTTTTTATTGCTTTTTTTTCATAAAAAACTTGGTATTTCATATTATAAGCCTAATATTTTCATTACTTCGTCATGGCTGTATACTTCAGTTTTACCATTTTTTACATCTTTCTCATACTCTTCTATGAATTTCATGTCAATTTCATCTTCAATTTTTTCTTCTAAGGTTTGTTTAAGTAAAGTAGACAAAGGCACTCCAAGTAACTTGGCATATTCATTAAAGGTTTTTTCTTCTTTTTTATTAAGTCTTACAGTAATTGTACCCATCATAATCACTCCTTTTTATCATTGTAACACATTGTGGTACGGATGTAAATATAGAATTTAATAGATAATATAAATTTTGTTTATTATATTTATAGCCAGCAAAAGTCTCTTATATACATTGACCAAAAACTTGAAATGTTCTATTATATATAAAAGATGAGAATTAATTAGTAGGAGATTCTATGATAAAATTAAGTGAAAGAATATACTACATGCCTCATGATGAGGATACTGACAGACCTATCTTAGGATATGTAAAAGGGGATAATTATTCCCTTATGATTGATAGCGGAAATTCTAAAAACCATGCTGATTTATTTATTGAAGAGATTAAAGCATTGGATTTGAAATATCCTGACTTTGTTGCTATAACCCACTCCCACTGGGACCATACCTTTGGAATGAACAGCTTGGATGCTATATCCATAGCATGTAAAAGAACAAATGAAATCTTAAAAGACATGATCAAGTGGCAATGGACAGATGCAGCAATGAAAAAAAGACTTGAAACAGGGGAAGATATAGAATTTTGTGATACTATGATTAGAAAAGAGTATCCTGACCTATCCGAGATAAAAGTCAAAACTGCAGATATAGTCTTTGATGAAAACCTAAGTATTGACTTAGGGCAAATCACCTGCAAGCTTATGAGGTTGGAAAGTTCCCATGCAGATGACTGTGTTGTAGCATATATACCTGAAGAAAAGATTGTTTTTATAGGAGATATAATCAGCGAAGACTTCCATAATGGTGAAGTATATTACAAGGATAAGTTAGAAAGTCTAATAAAGGATTTTAAGGGAATAAACTTTAATACAGCTTTATTCGGACACCTGGAACCTTTTACAAAGGAAGAGCTTATAGAATGGCTTGAAGAAGTTAAATATTTAAATCAATTTTAAATAAATACAGTAGAGAAAAATAGAATCCTCTACTGTATATTTATAAAAGCTATATCAACTTCTCATTTTATTAATCTTCTAGTACATGTATCCTCTCTATATAATCAACAATTTAATTTTTCGAATTTTATAATCTCCATTTCTTCAATATGTATTAAAAGCTACATTAGGTCGTCTAAGTTCCCATGGAGCTATGAAATTATTTGCTTCATATTCATAATTATAAAAAGTGTTTTGATATGATCCATCAGGATAACTAGCCGATTTTACAGCTTCGTACGTGTAGAAAACTAAGATTTTTAGATTACCATAAACTCTTGATTAAGGTAAAACTTTATTCACTATACTTATTTATAAAATCTTTATCAACTTCTATTACTTTAATATTTTCTTTATAAAATTTATCTAAATATTTTTGTTTCATTTTATAATCTTTTTCAATCATCCCTGCACTTTTAAATATATGTTCCCTTGATTTGCTTTTTATTATATTTTCTTTATATAATGGTGGAGCAAATTCACTATAAAATTCTTCTTCTGTTACACCTAATCCATCAATATATCTTTTAAATAACTCCTTTGCTTCTTCTGATTGTCTAGAAGCTTTTTCAATTGAAATATATTCCTCCAATTCTTCTTGAGAGACTCTTATACCATTAGTTTTTGCATAATTAAGTATAAATTTTTCTTTATAGACAAAATCAAAAGGATTTGAGCCCCAAGACAGAGATGATGAACTATCTACGGCTTTCATAGCATTTAGTATAGCCTTATTAATCTGAATTCGCTCGATGATTTCATGTTCATATACTGGAATATCATTAACATATGCAACAATATTCAAATTTTTAGAACTATTCGATTTTTCGTATATACTTTTTAATTCAGACCCTAAATCATATCCTGAATCGAATAATAAATTTTGAATATTATCTCCAAATGCTAAAAAAATACTAGAAATAGAAATAGATATCACTAAAATCAAGTAAAACATTTTGCTTTTTTTCATTTTGAATTCTCATCTCTGTATAATTTAAAAATAAACATTTAAACTCTTTGTAGGTGGAATAAAAGAAATTCCCCATTCTTCCATTGATACAGATACCAGTAATCTTCCAGAACCATGCTCAACAGTAAATGTTGTTGAGCCAGTTTCGTCAAAATATAGCCTTTGATTACCTGGCCAAATGTGATCTCTTTGGCAATATGAAAAACTAATTGTACGTCCCACTTCAGTTCCATTTTCGTATACAACAAGTTGTAGAAGTTCCATTTCTGGATTTCCATTACCAATATAATCTATAGCATACATATGATGTTGATATATTGTATCTTCATCAAAATTAGGATTATAATCAACTTTTCCATCATATGATACCTTGACATTATATGTATGAGGAGTTGCATTGCTATCATAACCTATAAATCCTAGATTATCATTATTGCTTACTAATTTAGTTTCTATTGGATACTCTCTTAAACCTAAATCTAAAGCAAACACATTTAAAGTTAAAACTAGTAAAAATAACATTGCTAAAGTAATAATTTTCATTTTATTGTTTTTCAAATTAGTTTCCTCCCATTCAAAAATTATAAATAATCATCTTAAATTTATTTTTCCTAAAAACCTTTACTCCTATATCATCAATTGGCTTGTTGCTATCCTCTACCGGAGAAAGAATATATATAATTAGTCCCGAATATATGGAAATTGTTATATAAATAAGGTTTGTCCATTTCATATACCATATCCCCAAAAGCACCATAACAATTAGCACTACAGAGCTGATGTATAAGTTCAGCATCTGTTACTGAAACTAATGAATCGAGAATTTCCCAATATCCTGATACGTTTGTTAAAAGATACTCTGTAGGGGTATTTTGGGTTGTGTATTCAATAGTTAAATATACTCTTACTGAATAAGAACCATCTATTTGTTCTGTTGTTAAAGTATTATTCGCTCTTGAATATAAATCAAATGCATAGGTACTCTCCAATGTATCTGATTTATCGTTAATACTACTAAAAGCTCTAGTATTAATTAAATGCCCAGATACTTGTTCAATACTTCCATCGTTACTTATCAAAGTTCCAACGATAACTTCTTGTTTATTTGTTTCTTCTAATTCTAAGGCTTCAACTTGTAATGGTAAAAGAATAATGGTGCAAATCATAATAAAACATATTATTTTTTTCATTTTACTCTCCTTTGTATTCAACATAAAATCTTAATGTTAAAAATAAGCCTGAAATCGTAAAAATAATTGGATATGAAGTATAAATTCTAGATATATTGCTTATAAATCTTACATTTATGAAGTTTGCAAAAGAAAAAATTACCGATAATATATATGCTGTTAATACTATAAGAGCAATTAATGATAAAGTCTTTATTATTTTCATGTTTTCTGCTTTTAAATTTCCAAATTTAAATAAAATTATAATGAGAACTGCTCCGATTAGATAATATAG
>DPPH01000147.1 GCA_003539375.1 Clostridiales bacterium | reverse complement strand
TTCATGGAAGTAATCTTTTCTTTTTTATATCCATAGTAATCTAAAGCTGACTTATTTGCATCTATTATTTCTCCAGTTTCCGGTCTAATTAAAAGTATAGCACTGCTGTGGTTGTTAAAGAGCATACTGTAAAGATAGTCTTTTTCATCTAAGTCTTCTTTAAGTTTTTCTTTCTCCTGTACATCCATGACTACAGCATAAAGAATATCATCATTATTAAAGAGCTCAATATCAGTTGTAAAACACTCTCCATTTTTTCTCTTATGAGTCCACTTAAAAGAAACTGGCTCCTTACTTTTGAGCGCTTTATTAATGAGTTTTTTACCTTTTAGAGTAGATAGAGACCCATCTTCCTGCTTTTTAGGGGAAAGATCAAATGGTCTTTTACCAATTATTTCATCTTTTCTTTCAAACCTAAACATATCAAGGGCCACTTGGTTGCAACCCCTTATTATAGAGTCTTCAATTATATAAACAGCACAAGGTAATATGTCCATTAACTTTTCAATTTCTATTTTATCTTTATAGTTTTCTACCATTTTTTCTCCTAATTTCACCTAATAAATATTCCTGAAAATAAAAATATATGAAAATTTAATTATTGTTTTCATTATAGCATTATTTATACCTTAGCTCAATCTTTTCCATTTTTGTTAAATTAATTAGGTGGAATAAAATGAATAATATATAATTTTTCAACTCTAACATAACAAAAAAACCGAGGGAGGAAGTCCTCGGTTTTTATAGAGGGAGTTGAAAATTATAGTAATCCCTTATTTAGGGGATAAATGGATTGCTCTATTAAGGGTATCTAAGGAAGCCTCAAGTACCGCTTCAGCTAAGGTAGGGTGAGCGTGAATCATTTCTCCAAGTTTTTCAACTTCCATACCTTCAGTTATAGCTAAGACACCTTCGTGTATTATATCTGATGCATGAGGTCCAACTATATGAACTCCAAGCACCTTGTGAGTTTCCCTGTCGGCAAGGATCTTTACAAATCCGTCGCCTTCATTCATAGCTACAGCCTTACCGTTGGCCATGAAGTTAAACTCACCAGTTATATAATCTGCACCTTCTTCCTTCAACTGCTCTTCTGTTTTTCCAGCTGAAGCCAGTTGAGGATTCATAAATACACAGTCCGGTACAGGTTTATCCGTCTTCTTATCTCTTTCTCCCAATATTATTTCTACTGTTTCAATAGCCTGATGAGATGATAGGTGGGCAAGCATTTTGCCTCCGATTACATCTCCTACGGCGTAAACATCTTTTAAGTTAGTTTCAAATCTTTCATCAACTTTTATACCATTTTTATCGTGTTCAATACCAACTTTATCAAGATTTAGACCGTCAATTAAAGGAACTCTACCTATTGCTACAAGAAGCATATCTCCCCTTAATTCTTTGTCTCCTCTTTTTCCTTCAGTATGAACGATTAATTCACCATCTTTTTCCTCTACCATTTTAAGATGGGATTTGGATACAAAATTAATTCCTAATTTTTTAACTACTGGTTTTATCCTCTTGGATATTTTACTATCCATTCTTTTTACCAGGTTATTTGAAATAATAGATACTTCCGAGCCAAAGGCATTGAAAATATAAGCAAATTCAAGTCCAATAACTCCACCACCAGCTATTACAAGTCTTTTTGGCATTTCTTCCAGTTCAAGAAGCTGGTCGCTATCTATTACTTTTTCATGGTCTATACCCTCTACATTAGGCATAAAAGGTTTTGATCCTGTGGCAATGATTATACTGTCGCCGGTTACTTCTATAGTTTCTCCATCATTCTTTTTAACTTCAAGGGTTTTTTCGTCTTTGAATGTAGCTACTCCTTTTATAACTTCTATGTTGTAGTCCTTCATCAATTTTTCCGTACCTTCTCTTAGTTGAGCTACTACGGAATCTTTTCTTTCCATGATTTTCTTGAAGTTAACTTTGAAAGAATCTATTTCCAACCCGTAGGTTTCTCCTTCTCTTCCATGGGTTATAACTTCGGCATTTTTATACATTGCCTTTGTAGGTATGCAGCCTTTGTTCATACATACTCCACCTATATGTTCTTTTTCTATTATGGTAACGTCAGCTCCCAGCTGGGAAGCTCTTATAGCTCCTTCATATCCAGCTGGTCCACCTCCGATAAATACTATTTTTTTGCTCATTCGACCTCCTTAGTCCCACTTAACCTTAGGTTTTCTAGCCGCCTGTACTTCATCCAGTCTTCTTACCGGAGTAGTTATAGGTGCTTCTTCTAAAATCTTAGGATTCTCTATAGCTTCTTTCTTGATCTTATTCATTATCTCTATGAAGTTATCTAAGGTTTCTAGAGTCTCTGTGTCTGTAGGCTCTACCATCAGAGCTTCATCAATAATTAGTGGGAAGTAAACAGTTGGAGGATGAACTCCATAATCAAGCATTCTCTTTGCAATGTCTAAGGTATGGACATCTGAGTCTTTCATTCCACTAAGAACGAATTCGTGTTTACATACCTGTTCGATAGGTAGCTTGTATTCTTTCTTAAGCTGGCTTTGAAGGTAGTTAGCATTAAGGACAGCCGCTTCACTTGCCTCTCTAAGTCCACTTGCTCCCATTTTAAGAATGTAAGTATAAGCCTTCAATAGCACTCCAAAGTTTCCATAAAAGCCCATAAGTCTACCTATGGATGATGGCTTATCGTAATCTAAGTAGTACTTGTCATCTTTTTTTGCAACTACCGGTACCGGTAAGTACTTAATTAGGTCATGTCTTACACCTACTGGTCCAGCTCCCGGTCCACCACCACCATGTGGTGTTGAGAATGTTTTATGTAGGTTAAGATGAACAATATCAAAGCCCATATCACCAGGACGAGATTTACCCATGATAGCATTTAAGTTTGCTCCATCGTAGTAAACCAATCCACCTGCTTCATGAACTAGTTTTGATATTTCACAGATGTTTCTCTCGAATAACCCTAGTGTAGATGGATTTGTAAGCATAAGTCCTGCTACTTCATCTGTAAGTGCTTCTTTTAATTCATCTAGATCAATTGATCCGTCTTTTCTAGATTTGATTTCGATTATGTCGTACCCTACAGCTGTAGCACTAGCAGGGTTTGTACCGTGGGCAGAATCAGGCACTATAATTTTTGTTCTCTTTGTATCATTTCTTTCTTCGTGGTACTTTTTGATTATCATTAGTCCTGTAAGCTCTCCGTGAGCTCCTGCTGCCGGCTGCAATGTGAATCCGTCTGTACCGGTAATTTCACAAAGTTTTTCCTGGAGTTCATACATTAATTCCAATGATCCCTGAACTGTATCTTCCCCTTGTCTTGGGTGAATATTTGCAAAATTTGGTAGTTTAGCCATGTCTTCGTTAATCTTTGGATTATACTTCATAGTACAGGATCCTAATGGATAAAATCCAGTGTCTACCCCGTAGTTTTTATTTGATAAGTTTGTATAGTGTCTCATTACATCTACTTCATAAACTTCCGGTAGCTTTGGATCTTCTTTTCTAAGTACATTTTTCGGTATGTATTTTTCCGGGTCTACTGTCTCTACATCATTTTTAGGAATAGAATATGCTTTTCTGCCTTCTTTAGACAATTCTATAATTAATTTATTATAATCTCTCATCACTCTACTCCTTTCAGTATTTCTACCAATTTGTCGATTTCATCTTTTGTTCTTTTTTCTGTAATACTGAACATTAGATGGTTTTTCATATCTTCATTTATCTTACCTAAATCTAAAGGTCCGATAATTCCATTTTCAAATAGTACTTCATTTATTTTTTCAGCATCTACCTTGCTTTTAACTACAAATTCTTTAAAGAAAGGTTTATCAAAAGCTTTCTCGAATTTATCCGTTTCTAGAAGTTTTTTGTAAGCATAAGATGCCTTGCTTACACATTGGTTTCCTACTTCCTTCATGCCGGCTAGACCCATTGTAGAAAGGTAAACCGTGTTCATCAAAGCATATAAACTCTGGTTTGAACATATATTTGAATTTGCCTTTTCTCTTCTTATATGCTGCTCTCTAGCTTGTAGTGTAAGTACAAATCCTCTTTTGCCGTCTTCATCTACAGTCTCTCCACAAATTCTACCAGGAAGTTTTCTCATATTTTTAGTAGTAGTTCCCATAAAGCCTACATAAGGTCCACCGTAGCTTAAAGGTATACCTAAAGACTGTCCTTCTCCTACTACAATATCCGCACCTAATTTACCCGGAGCTTCTAGTACTCCAAGAGTAGACGGGTCTACGTTCATTATTAATAGACTTTTACTTTCCTGAACCGCTTCTGAAATGTGAACTACATCTTCTATAATCCCGTAAAAATTAGGGTTTTGGATGATAACTCCTGCTGTTTCTTTGTCGATTTTTTCTAAAGAAGCAGGATCTGTTTCACCGTCTTTTTCTTCTAAATATTCTAGTTCTATATCTCTAAAGTGACAGTAGGTTTCAAGTACATCTATTGTGTCTGGATTTACGGTTTTTGATACTATTATTTTATTTCTCTTCTTTTTAATTCTTAGAGCCATCAAAGCTGCTTCTGCAGTTGCAGTAGCTCCGTCGTACATAGATGCATTCATAACATCCATGCCAGTAAGTTCTGCCAGCATGCTCTGGTACTCAAAAATGTACTGTAAGGTACCCTGGCTTACTTCCGGTTGGTATGGAGTATAGGAAGAATAAAATTCAGATCTTCCAGCTATATGTCCTACTGTAGAAGGAATATAGTGATCGTAAGCTCCACCACCTAAATAGCAGGTGTAATCGTCAATATTTTTATTTTTCTTTCCTAGTTCTGAAAATCTTCTTCTAATTTCCATTTCAGAAAGAGGATCGTTAATTTTTAGTTCTTCTTTTAATTTAATGTGTTCGGGAACATCGCAAAATAAATCTTCAATACTATCAACACCTATTTTTTTAAGCATCTGCTCCCTTTCTTCAGGAGTAATAGGTAGGTAAGGATTCATATTATTCCTCCTCATCTAAGGTTTCTAAGTATTCCTTATACTCGTCAGCATTCATCAAGTCGTCTTTTTGAGATTCGTCATCAATTTTTATCTTTATAATCCAGTTTTCGTAGCAGTCTTCGTTGATTAATTCCGGTTCGTCTTCTAAGTCGTAGTTGCATTCTACTACTGTACCATCTACAGGGGCATAAATATCTGTAGCAGCTTTAACAGATTCGATAGCTCCAAAAGCTTCTCCTGCTTCAATCTCGTCGTCTTCCTCTGGAAGTTCAACAAACACGATACTTCCCAACTGATCTTGAGCATAGTCGGCTATACCAACGTATCCAATTTTTCCTTCGATTTTCAACCATTCGTGGTCCTTTGTGTAGTATAAGTTATCCATTACTTTCATTTTTTAACCCTCCATTTTTTTATTGATTTATGTAATATTATTTATAGTTCTTCTTTAAGAAACTTCTTTTAATTACCTTTGCCTTTGCCTGTTTCTTTCTAATTTGAATATATATTTCTGTATCAAGTTTAGCATACTCTATATCTACCATAGCAAGGCCGATTGATTTTCCTAAGGTAATTGATTTGTAACCTGTAGTTACAAAGCCGATTTCTTCTCCAGCTTCATTTACCACTGGATATTCATGTCTCGGGATTCCTCTGTCTAACAACTCAAATCCAACTATCTTTCTCTTAAGTCCTTCTTCTTTTTGCTTAACTAAAGAATCTCTTCCTGAGAAATCATCGCCATCAAGTTTTACAGCAAAATTATATCCTGCTTCTATTGGAGTGATATCTTTGCTAAGTTCGTTTCCATATAGAGGAAGGTTTGCTTCAAATCTTAATGTATCTCTAGCTCCTAACCCTATTGGCTGAACTCCTTCTTCTTCTCCAACTTCTAAAATTTTTCTCCATATTGAAGCTATGTTTTCATTTTCAGTATAGATTTCAAATCCATCTTCTCCGGTGTATCCACTTCTTGATACTATGCACTTTATACCATTGATGTTGATTTCTGGAAAGAATTCAAAGAATTTTATTTCTTTTAAGTCCTTGTCGGCAATTTTTTGAAGTATTTTTTCAGCTTTTGGTCCCTGCAAAGCAACTTCTGATATTTCCCCGGAAATATTTACCAGATTTATATCGTAATTACCTTTTTCTTTTACCGACTTCATCCAGTCGAAGTCTTTTTCTACATTGGCTGCATTTATAACAAGGAGAAAATCCTCATCATTATATTTATACACCAATAAGTCGTCTACTATACCACCATTTTCGTAGCACATCATTGCATAAAATATTTTTCCCTCTTTTAGAGATTTTGCATCATTGGTTACCAGGTACTGAACAAATTTTTCAGCATCTTTTCCTGTTACCTTAACTTCTCCCATATGAGACACATCAAAAAGACCTGCCTTTTCTCTTACTGCATTATGTTCTTCTTTAATGCCTGCATACTCTATCGGCATCTCCCATCCTGAGTAAGCCATGAGTTTAGCTCCTAGCTTCTGATGTTCCTCGTATAGGTGTGTTTTTCTTACATCCATTTTTTATCTCCCTCCTTATATTTTTTGTAACAAAAAAGGCTGTAAAGCTACGCCTTACAACCTCTGTTTTCGAACCTGAGAGCTTATGCCTCATGATATAACAATGAAGCAGTTTCTCCTTCGGTGCTGCCCTAAGCAGACTCTTCAGAGACCCATCAGATTACGATCCCTTTGCCTGAGAGTTTCGAAGCTATTTTGGCGAATAGCTAATTGCTCCATCGGCTACCACTTCTGGTATCTCTCGCAATCATCATTTGGATATTCATTCCTTAATTTGTGTTTATTATATCATGTATATAATTCTTGTACAATTAATTATTTTTTTCACAAGCATAATTTATAAATTCACTTTTTCCTAAAGGTCTACAGTAAAAATATCCTTGAATTTTATAGCACCCTATAACTTTTAAAAAGTTAATCTGTTCTACAGTTTCAACCCCTTCTGCAACTACTCTTTTGTTTAAGTTTTTACCCAGATTAGTTATTGCTTTTGCTATACTTCCGTCATCTTTCTCCGGAATATTTTTAATAAACTCTCTATCTATTTTAAGTTCATCTACCTTTAAATCCTTAAGGTATGATAAAGAAGAAAATCCTGTACCAAAGTCATCTATCGCTATGTCCATTCCAAGGCTTTTAAATTCTTTTAATTTTTTGTTAATCATGGCCTTACTGCCTATCAACATACCCTCTGTTATTTCAATCTTAATATTCTTAAAATCTATGTCATATTTTTTATTTAAATATTTAAAATTTTCTATAAGGCCTTTGTATTTAAACTGTTCTGGAGATATATTGATGGATATAGGTATATTCTTTCCGCAGTGTTTCTCCATGGACTTTAAAAGCTTAAATACTTCCTGTATAACAAAATTTCCAATTTCAATTATAGAGCCATTTTTCTCAGCCGCCGGGATAAATAAATGGGGAGGCACTAAACCTAACTCTTCATTGTCCCATCTTAGTAATGCTTCTCCTCCTATTACCCTTCCAGTTATAGAGTCCAGTTGTGGTTGATAAAAGACTACTAATTCTTGGTTTTTAACAGCTTCTTTTATTTTCTCATCGATTTTACTCTCATATACCAGCTTATCTCTAGACGTTCGGTGATATATCTGGTAGTCGTAATTTTCATCTTGAAGTACATGAAAAGCTATTTTTGCATTAGTAATTAAATCCCTACCTCGGGACCCATTTTCCGGATATATGGAGATACCACATTTTACATCAAAAAATATTTCCTTGTTTTTATATACTATAGGTTTAGATAGTTTATAAAAGAACTCCTTCATAAAAATACCTATGTCTCTTTTTTCGTGAATCTCTCTTAGTTCAAAAATATACTCACTATTCGACATTTTAGAAAGAAAGTTTTCAGGTCCTATAATAGCTTTTATATTTTCATTTAATTTGGTCATTATTTCGTTGTACTCTTTTTTACTGTAAGTTATTTCTAATATATTGTTATTTTTTACATATAAATATACTATACTGAAAGAGTCCTTTTCCTTAATTGTGCCTTGAATAAGTTCTTCCAGGTAGTACTCTCTTTCAGAAAAAATCTGTCTATCAAAATTCAGTAAGGTTTCTTTTCCATTAATTAATTTTTCATGATCTCCCAAGTCATTCAATATACCAATGTAAGATTTAATTTTACTTCCTTTACTTCCATTTTCTCCTATTAAAGTAAGTTCACTACCAAAAATAATCCCGTCTTTTCTCTTGTTCCAAATCTTACCATTCCAAGTTCCTTTTTCACCTACTGTACGGTGAATTTTTCTATAAAAGTCCTGTTCATGTCTTTTGGTCTTAAATATTTCTATATTTTCTCCTATTAAATCTTCTTTACTGTATCCTGTTACCTCTTCTAATGTCTTATTTGCATAGGTAATTATATACCTGTCATCCGTTACAAAAACAGCATCATTTGAATTATCTGCTACCATTTGTACTGTGTTGTAATTCTCTTTATTCTTTGTGAAATAGTAGTACAAGGCCGATATGATAAAGAGTCCTAAAAACATTGTTGATATAAGATAAACCAGCATATTGTCAGAATTGATTAATGATTTTGTTCTTAATAAAGGTAGGTATTTGTTTTCAAAGTAGGATATAATATAATAGTCGTTATCTTGACTAATTACATTATCTATATCAGTGAAAGTAATTCTAGCTACACAGTAATTAACATCATCAATGGTAAAATAACTATCAAAATTTTCCTCTTTTTTTACTTTTTCCCATAGTCCAGGATTTTCAACTCTCAGAGTTTTATTTTCATTTCCTGGAATTACAAAACCGAAGGTTTCGCTATAAGCTCCTGATAAATAATAACCATCGTTATTGACAATTGCAGTGTCGACAAATTCTTGGTCTCCTATATATTCATCATATACATCAAGAGCATACTGGGCTAAATAACTAATTACTAAAATATACTTTAGTTCACCATCTTCATTGACTATAGGTGTGGCAAATCTAATAGATGGTTTATACGGTCTTTGGATTTCTCCATCTTC
>DPPH01000140.1 GCA_003539375.1 Clostridiales bacterium | reverse complement strand
TCTTTTACTATATTAATATTTTTAATATATTGGTCTAAGTCGATGTTTATCCAACAAGGTCTAGTAAGCATAATAATTCCTCCTGTTTGAGTAATTAGTTTTATAAATATATTTTATTTTTTATTATATCATAAATTTATTCAAAATTTTAATTAAAGAAAAAGCATATCAGGTGTTATCCACCTAGATATGCTTCTTTAACTTTTGCATTCTGAAGAAGTTCTTTACCAGTTCCTTCAGCTATTATTTTTCCTGTTTCTAATACGTATCCTCTATCTGCTATTTCAAGAGCCTGTTTTGCATTTTGTTCTACTAATAGTATAGTAGTTCCTGCATTGTTTATGGTATTTATAATGTCAAATATCTGCTCTACCAGTATAGGCGCTAGGCCCATTGAGGGTTCATCCATTAGTATCATTGTAGGTCTGCTCATTAGAGCTCTACCTATAGCAAGCATCTGCTGCTCGCCACCGGATAAGGTACCAGCTATTTGTTTATATCTTTCTTTTAATCTTGGAAATCTTTTATAAACCATTTCTAAATCTTCTTTTATTTCCCGTTTATCTTTTCTTATGAAAGCTCCCATTTGTAGGTTTTCAGAGACGGTCATTTTTGAAAATATTCTTCTGCCTTCCGGTACGTGAGCGATACCTAAGTCTATAATTTGATGAGGTGGGATTTTAGCCATATCCTCATCTCGGTATTTTATAATACCGTGAGCAGGTTCTAGTATTCTTGATATTGTTTTTAAAGTTGTGGTTTTACCGGCACCGTTGGCACCTATTAGGGTTACTATTTCACCTTCTTTAACATGAAAGCTTAATTGTTTTATTGCATGAATTTTGTCGTAAAACACATCTATATCTTTAACTTTTAGCATATCATCACCTACTCTCCTAAATAAACTCTGATTACATCCGGGTTGTTTTTGATTTCATCAGGAGTTCCTTTTGCTATTATTTTTCCGTAATCTATTACAACTATTCTTTCGCATATGCCCATTACAAGATTCATATCGTGTTCGATAAGTAGTACGGCTATATCGAATTTTTCTCTAATCATGTGGATAGTTTCCATTAATTCTTTGGTCTCTTGTGGATTCATCCCGGCAGCAGGCTCATCGAGCATTAGTATTTTGGGTCTAGTAGCCAGGGCTCTTGCTATTTCTAACTTTCTCTGCTTGCCGTAAGGTAAGTTCTTAGCTAGGGTATCAGCATAGTCCTGCATGTCAAAGATTTCAAGAAACTTAATGGATTCTTCGTAGGCTTTCTTTTCCTCCGCCCAGTATTTTTTTGTCCTAAAAATTCCACTTACTACATTATAATTAATGTCGTGGTGGTAGGCTATTTTTATATTGTCTATAACTTTTAGATCTTTAAAAAGTCGTATATTTTGAAAGGTTCTAGCTCCGCCTATTTTTACTATTTGATAAGGGGTTTTTCCTACTACGTCTTCTCCACCTATATGGATAGAACCTTTAGTTGGTTTATAAACTCCGGTAAGCATATTAAAAATAGTGGTTTTTCCAGCACCGTTAGGCCCTATTAAACCTACTAGTTCATCTTTGTCTATAGATACTTCAAAATTATCAACAGCTGTAAGACCACCGAACTGCATGGTCAAGCCTTTTGTTTCTAATAATGCCATATTAATCACCGTCCTTTACTTCTTTTCTAGGTGAAAGAATTGGGTTGTATCGAAGTTTATGAAGGAACTGCTTTAGTGAAAATTCAGCTGTACCAAATAAACCTTGTGGTCTAAACACCATCATTACTACAAGAAGTCCGGAGTATATAAGGAGTCTGTATTCTGCAAAGTCTCTAAGAGCTTCTGGAAGTATAGTAAGTACAATAGCTGCTATTATAGAACCAGTCAAACTACCCATACCACCTAAAACAACGATTACTAAAATTTCAACGGATCTCATAAATCCAAAAGTATTTGGATCAAGGAAGGATATATAGTGAGCATATAGACCGCCACCTATACCTCCGAAAAATGCAGCTGTAGAAAATCCAAGTACTTTATAAAAAGTAGTAGGTATTCCTGAAGCTTCTGCGGCTATTTCATCTTCTCTTATGGATATGATAGCCCGGCCATGTCTCGAATTTGTAAAGGTGTATAATATAAATACTATAACTACTACTATCCAAAAAATGTTATCAAAATTGGTAAGGATAGGCACACCACTCATACCTTGAGCTTTTCCTGTAAAGTCAAGATTATTGATTACAACTCTGATTACTTCACCAAATCCTAAGGTTATAATTCCTAGATAGTCTCCTCTTAACCTAAGAGACGGAATTCCAATTACTAAACTCATTAAAACAGCCAGGATGCCACCTAAGGTCATAGAAATAATTAAAACAACTAAATTAGGAAGGATGATACCTTGAGATATTAACGCTTCAGATGTTAATGCTTCGGCTGTTAATGCAGAAGTATAAGCTCCTACAGCCATAAATCCGGCATGTCCAAGGGCAAGCTGCCCGAGAAATCCGGTTGCTATATTTAAACTGGTAGCTAGAACAATATTAACACCTATAAAAATTATTATACCAACAAAATATCTATTTAGTATGCCCTGGGACATAAGTACTTTCATAATTATGTAAAGGGCTACAATTGCGAGAAGATTCAAAATATAAGTCTTTTTGTTTTCTGTTTTCATATTTACACCTTCTCTTTCTCGTTTTTGCCAAGAATACCTGTAGGCTTAACTATTAATACTAATATCAAAATTCCAAAAACTATAGCATCAGACAACTGACTGGATATGTAGGCTTTAGTTAATGTTTCTACCATACCTATTATAAATCCTCCAAGCATTGCTCCCGGTATTAGACCTATACCTCCTAAAACAGCTGCAACAAAGGCTTTAAGCCCGGGCATAACTGCCATAGTAGGAAAAATTTGCGTATAAGCAACACTATATAATACTCCACCTAAAGCACCTAAGGCTGATCCTATTGCAAAGGTGATACTTATGGTACGGTTTACATTTATCCCCATAATTACTGAGGCTTCTTTATCTTCCGAAACGGCTCTCATGGCCTTTCCAGGTTTTGTATTTTTTATAAACCTATCTAAAACTATCATAAAAAATATGGATAATACCAGGGTAACTATAGTTACAGTTCCTACCTGAATTCCTCCTATATTTATAGGTTGTTTAGGTATTACTGTAGGCATTACCTTTGGAGTAGCTCCGAAAACTACGAGAGCTAGATTTTGTAAAAATAAACTCATTCCTATTGCAGTAATAAGTGCTGATATACGAGGTGCTTTCCTAAGAGGTTTGTATGCAACTCTTTCTATTGTAATACCTAATAAAGCTGCTAGTACCATAGAGAAAATCAAGGTAGCTAAAAAAGGCATACCCATCACTATTACAGCTAAAAAAGCAAAGTAAGCACCCATCATCATTACTTCGCCGTGAGCAAAATTTATCAATTTAATTATTCCGTAAACTAGTGTATAACCTAAGGCAATAAGAGCATAGATGCTACCTACGGATAATCCGTTTATAAACTGCTGTATTAATAAAGTCATTAAATTGCCTCCTTTCAAAAAATATAAGGAGAGACTGACAAATCTCCCCTTACTTTTGTTTTTTTATAAATAAAATTATTCTACAGATACTTTGTCAGCTAATATAAGTTCTCCATCAACTAGTTGAATAATTGAGATACTCTTTTGAGGGTCTCCATTTTCATCAAATACAATATGTCCTGTAACTCCATTTATTTCTGTATCAGCTAAGGCAGTTACAATTGCTTCTCCGTCAGTTGAACCAGCTTTTTCTATAGCTTCAGCCATTATATATGCAGCATCATAACCTAATGCAGCTAGTGCTGTAGGGCTTCTATCCCACTTAGCTTCATAGTTTGCTATAAAGTTTTGAACTATTTCTGAATCGTCAGTTTTCGCAAAGTGATTTGTAAAGTATACACCTTCTGCTACATCTGCATAATCTTCTTCTATTCCGTCGTATCCATCTGGTCCTATTACGGGCATGTCTAATCCTAATTCTTCAACTTGAGATAGGATTTGACCTGCTTTAGCATAATAGTCAGGTAGATAAAGTACATCTGGATTTGTATCTGCTATTTTTGTAAGCAATGTTCTAAAGTCTGCATCAGCTTGTGTGTATCCTTCAACTGTAGTAACTTCACCAAATTCTCCAAATTTAGCTTCAAAGGATGTAGCTAAACCTTCAGAGTAAGCATCGGTAGTATTATACATAATAGCTGCTGTTTCAGCACCTAAGTTTTCTGCTGCAAATACAGCTGCAGTTTGACCTTGGTATGGATCTGTAAAACAAGCTCTAAATACATTTGGTGCATTTGGAGTGATATCCAAGTGAGTAGCAGTAGGAGAAAGCACTGGCATTCCATCAGCTACAGCTAGTTCTTTAATTGCTAAAGTTTCACCACTAATAGTTCCGCCAAGAAAAGCAACCATGCCATCATTGTCTCTAAGTCTGTTGTAAGCATTTACAGCTTCAGTCTTGTCACCTTTTGTATCGTAAGGCTTAAGTACTAAAGTTTTTCCTAAAACTCCACCAGCGGCATTTATTTCTTCAAGAGCAAGGTCTACACCTTGTCTTGATGTTTCGCCATATATACTGTAATCACCAGTCAATGGTCCTATAAATCCTAAGACTATTTCTCCACCCTCAGAACCTTCTTCAGCAGGTTCTTCTCCTTCAGCAGGCTCTTCGCCCTCTGGAGCTTCTTCGTTAGATGAACATCCAGTTAAAGCAACTGAAAATACTAACATTAAAACTAAAAATAAAGCTAAAATTCTTTTTTT
>DPPH01000172.1:3131-5856 GCA_003539375.1 Clostridiales bacterium | reverse complement strand
AAAAATAAAGAAGCATATACCTTCTTCACTACTGCTGTAGTCCACCAGGTTACAGTAAGAACTAAACCTGCAAGAATAATACTCTGATACAAATTTAATCCTATAGGTCTAATTAGAATTATTAAAATTGGAACTATAATCGTCTTAAGAATACCCTTCATTATTCCTCCATATTTGTTGCTTTACCTTATATTTTATATTAATTTTTCTAAAAATCATAGAAAAAAACTAGCTCGCCTGTAAAAAATTCGAACTGGCTTTATAAAAGTAAGTTATTCATAATTCTCCTCAATTATATAATTGAAAAATCAAGCCAAATATTTCATATCTAAAGTATTATAAGACAATGGACTTTCATATGCTTCTATAAAAAGGTCTCTTATAATATCCTGTCCTGTCTGATTTGGATGGGGATCTCTAGTAAGCTTCATGTACCACCATGTCCACCAGCTGTATCTTGGATAGAAGAAAGTTATGTCACCCATCTTACCTATTTCACCATAAGCATAGAAAGATGCATGTACGTCTACTATCTTGTAATTAACATCTGATATACTTCTAATAGAATCATTAATCCTTCCTATATAGTACTGCCCAATATCGTGTAATTGTTCATCTGCAGGATATCCAGTAGGATGACTTGCTGAATTGTATGGATTGTACAAGGTCATAGATATAATCTCAACATCTGGATTTAACTGCCTTATTCTAGCTATTAGTGCAGGGTAGTCAACCTCAAAGGCTGATGTTCCTGCTTCTGCTATAGCTGTATCAATTTCCCAGAAAGAGGAATCTCTTGCTGCATTCATGATATTGTTTCCACCGATAGATAAGGTAATAATATCTGCATTTTCAACTTCTGTTATATATGTACTTTCGTTATTTAGTCTGTAAAGAAGTTCTCCAGCATCATCACCATCTACAGCTAGGTTGTTGTAAGTCAAATTATCTCCATAAATTCCTCCTAAATAATCCCTAAACTGATATGCATAGGTGTACATTGTACCGCTTATTCCTGTAGTTCCTGTAGCTATTGAATCTCCTAAAGCTAGATAATGTATAGTTGGATTAACTACTGGTTCTTCTACATTTACTGTCCTAGTTACTTCTTCTGCTGCATTACCAGCTGCATCACTTACATTGTAGGTAATTACATAGGTTCCTGCTGTGCTTGTATCTACTGTGTCTCCTCCAACAACTATACTTTCTGTTAAATCTCCATCTACATTATCTACTGCTGTTGCTCCTGGATCTGTAAATGTATCCCCTACAGTTAGATTCATTGGGTTGTCACCTAATAAGGTGATTACAGGTGGTTCTGTGTCTTCTACAACTCCTCCGGATAGAGTAATAGTAAAAGTTTCTGATTTTTCTCTACCTACAAGCTTTACAGATTCAGGACTTACTGAGGCTTCGTACCCATCTGTTACTGATGTAATAAATATACTGTAAGTTCCTCCATTTAAATTAGTAAAATTAACTGAAGTACCATCAAAAGAAAAACTGTTTACAACTTTACCATCTTGTAAAAGATTGAAGTCTACATTTCCTGTCCCATCAAATCCACTACCATTAACTGTAATTGTATGATTTGGATTAGGAGGTGCTGCAAAAGCTGGTGAAATCATCATGCTAAATATAAAAATAAAAACAATTATAAATGCTAAAATCCTATTTCTCATTATTTTCACCTCCTTTTATAAAAGTCATGCTTTAAAGCACAAAAGTCGACTAAAATAAATTAGTCGACTACACTTACCGCTCCATATTAAACTGGTTTAAGAGCAAAATATTATATTTTCTTTGTTTATATTATATCATACTTTATATTTACCATATACCCATATATTCGTTATTTATAATTTATTTAGAATTTTTTCTAAATAAAAATTGGTTTATAGAAAGTGAAATTAATATACTCCTGCTTATCCCTTTTTCTTAGCTATAACACTAACCCAGTTCTCACCTTCCCTACCTTCTCTTACGTCGGTAGTCCTTATAATCTCTATGGTGATTAGATCATCTATAGAGTTTATAAGTTTTCTGAGTCCTTTTTCACTATAGTTGGTAAAGACTCTGCCGTCTTTTACGTAGTCTTCATCCCTATCTTTAAAAGACATGAAAAAAGCTCCTTTTGGTTTAAGATAAGTAGCAAGTTTTTCAATTATCTCAACCATGTTACTTCTTTTTACATGGAGCAAACTAGAACATGCCCATATGCCGTCAAATTTTTTATCACAGTCAAAATCTTCAAAAGTAGCAAGCATAACTTCCCCATCTACATAATCCTTGGCATGCTTAACCATTTCTTTAGATCCATCAAAGGCCAAAACCTTATATCCGTGGTTTACAAACCATATACTGTCTCTTCCAGTACCGCAACCTGCATCTAAAATAAGTCCACCTTTTGGTATATGAAATGTAAACTTATTAAGTAAAGGTTCCATATTTACATGGAATGTGCTTTTTATATATTTTTCTGAATTTTTATCGTAATATTCTGTTGAAATTTTAATCACCCTTCCTTGAATATTGTAAAATACTCATCCTACTATTTTAAATTAAATACTATTATACCTACTATCATAATTAGCAAACCTATCGGTTTAGTAATTACCAGCTTTAATTGAGGCATACCAAAAAGTCCAAGAGTATCAATTATCGTAGCAAAGGTAAGCTGAGAAACTATAACAACAGCCATAGCAAAGGCAGTCCCTAAATAACT
>DPPH01000172.1:0-3051 GCA_003539375.1 Clostridiales bacterium | reverse complement strand
TATCCACACTTTGTTAAATTTTTCATTGTTATTAATTCTATCTACTATGGGTTTTAAAAATAATTTTATAAGTTTCATTACTTCAGGAAATTCTGTCTTAATTACAGCTCTTTTCTTTTCTATAAAAGAATTCCATCTTAAGATTCTAATTTCGTCTTCTATAAAATCTTTATCAAAAGCAACAATATCTTCAAATTTAGTACCTCTATTATAGAAAGTTTCTTCGATAGTTTACCATTCTTTATAGCTNNGTCACATTTCTTATATTTCCTCTTCCAAAAATCGCAGCAGCAGCTACAGCAAATACAAGTCCAACTAAATGTACAACAGCTGTAGTTTCTATAAATCCAACTTTTTCACTTATACGAGCATTAAAAACATTTTGCAAACTAACAAATAATCCTCCTAGTGTAGCAAATATTACACCTATCATTTAATCCCTCCGTCTTACTTTTTATATGCTTATTTAATTATTATATCAAATATATGAATAATATAAACGTATTTAAAAATAAATGCGGTAATTTTCTCAATTTACCGCATTTATTTCAAATCATTTCTTTATATATACCTATTCTTCTATTTTACTCTTCTTCCAATCTTTCAATCAACTCTATACCATCAGCATCTACACTAAATAAAGCATTGTATGAAATATAAGCCATTTTTCTTCTGTTAAATTCTCCGCCAAGCATTACTGACGGCTGAACAGCATCTTTTGCAAATAATCCTAACTCTTCTGCTCTTACATTTGCAGTATTCCACTCAAAGTCCTCACCATCTTTATAGCCTAATGCTCTTAGTACTAAAGTAGCATATTCAGTTTCTTTCATGAAATTGCCGGAACCGTACTCAGTTGTGCTGATGCCGTTTACATAACCTTTACTGTGTAAATAGTTTATTGTTGGTTTTACCCAGTCCGGAACATCCGTAAAGTCTGTAGTATAGTCAGGATTTTCTGATGCAAATAATTCTATCTCTTCTTCTAATCCCAAAAGCCTTGAATACATAACAGCACCTTCTGCTCTTGTAAGACCTTTATTAAGTTCCAATCCTTTTTCAGTACCTTTTAGTATCCCAAGTTCTTTTAAAGCTTCACCGTAAAAGTCTTGATGATTTCTATCTAATTGAATTGCTGCTTTCAACCTGTTTTCTACTTCTTCTCTGCTTCCCTTAGACTCTTCATCATCCTGTTCAACCTCTTCTTCCGGCTCTGTAGTGGTCTCTGTTTCAATTTCTACAAAAAAGATCATGCTATCTTGATCTGTATTTTCAAGTTCTCTTGATAATCTTAATAGGTCTAAAGAATATTTATCTCCATCTACTATATGTGCATTGTGACTAACTACTTCATAGTCTGTAGTTATGGAATAAAGTATTTTCATACCAGTTGCTTCTAGCATAGCCCAAACCTGAGCATCGTCTTGGGTTGTTTCCTGTCCATCTAAAGTCTCATCACCTAATTCTACAGTCATTTCAAATCTTTTATTGCCGTTATCTAAATCTACTAGTCGAAGTCCAATTTCCCCTTCTTTTTCATTCATTTGTGCTATGAAACTTTCCATATCTTCAATTTCTATTATTGCTTTTTCTCCAGCAAAGTTGTATCCCTTATCCATGTACTCTACTGCTTCTGTTGTAGTAGTTACACCTTCCATGCCTTCAAAATCTTCATCTTGGAAAAAAGTCAAAGAATCAGTTTCAGCTTCTGCCTCCGGATCCAGTTCTTCTTCCAGCAAGTCTGTATTTTGAGCCATTAGAATTTCCATACCACCAGAACCATCTTTATTAAGCTCTACTCCTACTTCCATTTGTATACAACCAGTAAGCACCATTATTAAAGCTACCATCATTGCTACTAAAGATATTTTTCTTACTCCCATTTCTTTACCACCTTTTCTTTTTTTATTCTTAAAACTACTCTACTACTACTGCCGTACCTGATGCTGTAACCATAAGCATGCTACCGTTTTGTCCAAGCACCTCATAATCGATGTCCACACCTACTACTGCATTACATCCTAATCTTCTTGCTCTTTCTTCCATCTCTCTTAGAGCGGATTGTCTTGCTTCTATTAATTCTCCTTCATAAGAATTAGATCTTCCACCGAAAAAGTTTGTAAGGCCTGCAGCAAAATCCTTTATGAAATCAACTCCTGCTATTACCTCTCCGAAAATAACTCCCTTGTACTCAGTGATTTTCTTCCCCTCTACTGTTGGGGTTGTTGTTATAATCATAATTTTCCTCCTAAGATTCATGTTTTATACTATTATACTATAAAAATTACTGTCCATAATTAAATTTACATTAATTTTTCATATATAAAACGATTATAGTCGTTTTATATACAATCAGAAGGGCTCCTCATCATTTGAATCAAGAGAACTATCCTTAGTAATCAGCTCATCCATTTCATTGTTTTCATCTATCATTGCACCATAGGGCACACCATTTTCAGTATATCCAACAATAAAATCTATTCCATATAAGTTCTTCAAATATTCTTCATATTGTTCATCTGTCCATACATCAGTATTATTGTCTTGATTTTTTGTGCTTTTTTTACTCATTTGTCTCTAAACCTCTTTTCATTTACCACCATATATTAATCACTCTCGGACGGCTTTCCCACTCGCTGAGCTCCGGTGTCCAGAATCTCGACCATTCTTTTGCTTCTTGATGATCAGGATGATCTTTGTCCATCATTATTTTCCTGAATTCAACAAAACCACCAACACCTCCGACATCTTCAGGAGGAGTTTGTCCCTTAGCTTCCAGAAGATATGGAAGTTCACCGTCGTATTCTTCAATCACCTGAACCAACTCTATAACATGTTCCCAATTATCACCGAAATCATATGTATAGACCATTTTCTTGCTTTCAGGAAAAAAACCAGACAAGGTGAGATCTTTCATGATAACAGCACTGCTATCGTAATCTAAATCCTCCTCGAAAGGTACTATCCTCAGCTTCTTTTCTCCAGTCTCTTGATTATATACAGTAAAATCATAGAGATGATAATCTCTCCAGTCAAAAATATTCTGTATAA
>DPPH01000043.1 GCA_003539375.1 Clostridiales bacterium | reverse complement strand
CCGTAATCTCCCTTTACTTTGTATAGGTTAGGATTATATATAAGGATTGGATTGAGTTTTTCTTCAGCTATATTATCTTTAACAAAGACATAGCTTTTCATATTAAATTTTGATGCATAAGCTGCTACGGATGGTGCCATATTCCCAGTAGAAACTGTTCCGACTTTCTTGTAACCTAAACTTTTTGCATGAAGTATACCAAGTAAAGTTCCCCTATCCTTAAAAGACCATGTTGGATTTTGACTTTCGTTTTTTAAATATAAATTTTTTATATCTAGCTTTTTTTCAAGATTATCTAGTTTTACTAAAGGAGTAAATCCCTCTCCCAATGTGTCTTCTTTTTTTATATCTAAATATGGAAAAAAATTTTGGTATTTCTTAAGCAAATTTTGTCCTATATTTTTAGAATACTTGATTTTACCTTTTGTTTTTAGTTCCACTTCCATAGGTTCTCCACATTTAGGGCACCTACTTATATTTTTATTTATGTTTTCTTTATGGTTGCATCCTGTGCAGTATAAGTTGACTTCCATCATTAATTCTCCTCTTTAAATTTTTAATTCAATTTTTCAAATATCTTTATACCAGTAGGTGTAACAGATAATCCTCCCTTACCGGTACATCTGAGATCTGATGGAAGCATCTGACCTACCTTGTACATAGAATCTATGGTTTCATCAAGAGGTATAACCTTATCAAATCCGGCTAAAGCCATATTAGCACATGCTATTGCATTAACTCCTGCCATTACATTTTTGCCAAGACAGGGCACTTCCATCCATAAGCTGCACGAGCCCGGCTGCCGCCATTGAGGAACCAGCTCCACATTCTACCTGACAACCTCCAACTTCCGCTGCAAAGGTAGCACTTTGAGCTATAAATAATCCTATCATACCAGCTGCAAGCATTCCTTTAGTAATATCCTCTAAGGATAAATCCATGACTTCACTAGCTCCAATTATAGTACCAGGAAGTCCTCCACAGGATCCTGCGGTAGGAGCTGCTACTATAACACCCATGGAGCTTTTCACTTCCATCATTGATGTAATGTAGGTTATTACTTTATTCATCAGTTTTCCTGGTAGCAACTTATATTTTTCCTCTGCTTTTTCAATTAAATAAGCTTGAGGTCCTAGTATCCTATCTTCATATTCTGTTCCTGAAAGGCCCTCTTTTATAGAATTTCTCATAATTTTCACGATAGTTTTCATTTTTTCAAAGACTTCTTCTTCTGAAATACCGCCTCTAATACTTTCATATAATAGAGCCATTTCATATAGAGATTTTTCATCGCCATATTTTTTAAGCATTTCTTCAGCTGTTAGAAACGGCACACTAATATTTTTTGAAGATAATATTGGTAAAACAGGAGAAAGGGTTTTAATGGATATAGATCCTGATAGATTCTTTATGTCTTCTAATAGTTTCTTCTCTATTTCATTAAGGGTTTTTATATTCACTAAAATTCCATTTTTACTTCTTGACTTCGATATGTATTCTGGTTTTATATGATTTTTCTCAACTATATTTTCAACTTTTTCAACAATTGAATCCTCAAAAATAAAAATAAGAGTTTCATAAAAATCTCCTGTTATATCAACAGGAAATCTATTAATATTTTCGTATTTTATCATTCCACCGCCGGTAGATATAGCTGTTGCCTCTATCTGTTCTTCTTTGCCGAAGATTTTCATTTTATAGGTATTTGGATGATTAGCTTCATAATCTAATATTTCAAACTTTACTTCCAATCCTTTTTCTCTTGCAATAGATAGGGAATTTTTTAAGTTTTCATTTTCCGGGTAGTACCCTAATAATCCTCCTACTAAACCTATATCCGAGCCTTGTCCATGATAGGTAGTAGCTAATGAACCTTCCGGATGGAATTGAAAAACCACTTTATCCAAATTATCTTCCACCAACTGTCTAGCTAATAATCCAATTCTTGTAGATGCTGCAGTATGAGAACTAGATGGTCCTCTCATTACAGGACCAATTACGTCGTTAAATATACTTGCAGGTTTTTTATTCATTTAAAACCTCCTGTTTTTTAAATTATTCGAAATATTTGCTCACAAATTTTAAATTATCTATTTTTACATCTTCATCAATCAAAGGTATCTTTATTAGATTTTTGTTTGAGAAGCTTTCTACAATTTCATTCAAATATTTCTCTTCCAATTTTTTTCTATTTTCCCAAAATTTACCTTCAACATTGTCTGGAAGAATTCTATTAATAATTAAATTATTTACATGTATATTATATTTCTCTAAGGTATTTACAGCTTTTTTAGTTTCTTCAATTGGCAGTTTTTCAGGATTTAAAACAAAAACAAAGGATACAAGTTCTCCATCCGTAAGTATTTCCCTTGCCTGTTCCATCTTTCTTTTTCTTTCGTTTAGTTTTGAAAGTACAGGGTCCTTTTCTATTACACTTTTCATTTTCTTATCTTCTCTAGTCGCCATTTCATAAAGTTCCATTGCTTTCATTCTTTTCTCAATAAGTCTGTCCATCCATCCGCCTAAAAGCTCAGGCAAAGACAAAAGTCTTAAAGTATGTCCAGTAGGAGCCGTATCTATCACTATTCTGTCGTAGTCTTTTTGATAGTCTATTATTATTTCCATAAGCTT
>DPPH01000183.1 GCA_003539375.1 Clostridiales bacterium | reverse complement strand
TTATCGCAAACTAGGGTGGTACCACGAAAGACCTTTCGTCCCTATATATATCTAAATGATGTATGTAGAGATGAAAGGTTTTTTTATTTAAAAAAAGAAAGAAGGGGTATAAATGAGTGATAAAAAAGATAAAAATATTAAAAAAAATTCAAAGAAAATTAGTCAGGACCTAGTGGAAAGAGTGGGAAAGCTCTCGACCTCCCTTATAAGCGACGGTATGGAAAATTCAAGGACTATGAACTACCGGATAAAACCGATAAAGGGAGGAATGAAGATTCAGGGAACGGCTCTGACTGTGAAAGTTAAACCAGGAGATAATTTATACCTACACAAAGCTATATACAAAGCTGAAGAAGGTTATGTATTGGTAATGGAAAATGGTGAAAATCAAGAGGCTGCAGTATGGGGTGAAATGATGAGTAGAGGTGCTTTAGCTGTTGGATTATCTGGAGTAGTACTGGAAGGATTTGTAAGAGATTTAGCAGATATTAAAGAGTTGGGACTACCTATTTTTGCTGCCGGTGCCTACCCTAAAGGACCTACAGTTGATGGACCAGGAAGTATAAACACAGAAATCACCTGTGGAGGAGTAAAGGTATGTCCAGGAGATTTAGTATTTGGAGATGATGATGGGGTAGTTGTGGTAGCTCCAGAAGAACTTGAAGATGTTGTGAAAAAAGCTGAGGCAAAACTCCTTAGAGAAGGGGAGAGAATAAAAGAACTTGAAGATGGAAAATTGGTCCCAGATTGGGTTAATAAATAACATATAGCAGGAGGATAAAATGCAAGATAAAAAAACTATCGTTTTAGGAGTTATAGGTTCCGACTGTCATGCTGTTGGAAATAAAATATTAGACCATGCTTTAACAGAAGCAGGCTTTAATGTAGTAAATATAGGAGTAATGTCTCCACAAGAAGATTTTATAAATGCTGCTATAGAAACAGATGCAGATGTGATTATGGTTTCTTCCTTATACGGTCATGGAGAAATAGACTGCAGAGGCATGAAAAACAAATGCGTTGAAGCTGGTCTTGAAGATGTGCTTTTGTATGTTGGAGGAAACATAGTAGTAGGCAAACAGGAATGGAAAGATGTAAAATATAGGTTTAGTGCAATGGGTTTTGATAGGATTTATCCACCAGGGACGACAGTGGAAAGAGCTCTTGAGGATTTAAGAGCAGATTTATATAAGGAACATAAGGCAGCGGTTTAACAATGGATGGATTTCTATTTATAGACTTTGGAAGTACATTTACTAAATTAACCTTGGTAGATGTAAATAAAGATAGGATAATAGCTACTTCTAAATCTCACACTACTGTCAAAGAAAATGTGGTGAATGGATATGAAAGGGCTCTTGCAGAATTAAGGAGTAAAGTAGGCGGGGAGATAAACATAATTAAAAGAATGGCATGTTCTTCTGCAGCAGGAGGGCTTAAAATCATAGCCCTAGGCTTAGTACCGGAGCTTACAGCAGAAGCAGCAAAAAGGGCTGCTTTAGGAGCAGGTGCTAAGGTAATAAAAACTTATAGTTTCCAGCTGAACGATGATGAAATTGAAGAAATTAAAAATTCTGAGGCAAATATAATCCTTCTTGCCGGTGGAACCGATGGTGGAAATAGGAAAACAATACTACATAATGCTAAGATGATAGCAAAACACAACATAAAGATTCCAATAGTTGTAGGTGGGAATAAAAGTTGTACAGACCAGATAAAAGAAATATTTAAAGATGATATAGAATACTATATTACAGAAAATGTAATGCCTAAATTAAATAAGTTGAATATCGAACCGGCAAGGGAAGTAATAAGGGAAATATTCATGGAAAATATAACCCATGTACCGGGAATGGAAGAAGTAGAGAACAGAATATCTCAAGTGGTTATGCCTACTCCAGCGGCGGTTTTAAGATCTGCAGAGATATTAGCTAAAGGTACAGCTTGTGAACCGGGAATAGGCGATATGATGGTAGTAGATATAGGTGGAGCAACTACTGATGTACATTCAGCATCAGATGGGTTTCCAACTAAATCCTCAATATTGTTAAAAGGTTTGGAAGAACCCTTTATTAAAAGGACTGTAGAGGGAGATTTAGGATTAAGATATTCTGCAAAATCTTTATATGAAGGTTCTGGTAGTTTTCTCTTGAAAAAATATCTTGTAGGGAAGAAATATAACATATCTTATGAAGTAGAAAATAGAAACAGCAATGCAGATATGGTCCCGGAAAATGAAGAAGGCAGATATTTCGATGAGTCTTTAGCTAAAGTATGTGTTGATTTATCTGTAAAACGTCATGCGGGGAGTATTGAATCTGTATATACTCCCAATGGGATGGTTTTTTATCAGGAAGGAAAAGATTTACAGAATTTATCCTCTATTATAGGCACCGGGGGAGTACTGGTAAATAGTGAAAATCCTAGAAGTATTTTGGAGGTTGGATTATATAAAGATGAAGAACCTGATTCTCTAAAACCGAAAAATCCAAAATGTTTACTTGATAAAAAATATATTCTATCAGCAATGGGTCTATTAAGCATGATAGATGAAGATAAAGCTGTTAGAATTTTAAAAAAATATGTAGTTGAAGTATAGGAGCGTAATGATGAAGCTAAAAAACAGAAAAACATCTGAAGGAGAATTTTTTAAATTAAGAGAAGAAGTATTATCTCAATGGGAAACTGGGAAAGAGGTAGATTTAAAAGAAGCGGTGGATTATTTAAAGAAAGTTCCTGACCATATGAATTTTGCTAAGAAATTAAAAAAGGCTAAAGATGAAGGTGTAACCTTAGCTCAGCCTAGAGCTGGTGTTGGTCTATTAGATAAACATATAGAATTAATGAATTATCTATCTAAAGAAGGAGGGGCGGACCTTTTGCCCTCTACCATTGATTCATATACAAGACAAAATAGATATAAGGAATGTGAGATAGGTATAGAAGATTCTATAAGAGAAGGCAGGTCTTTACTAAACGGGTTCCCTGCTGTAAATCATGGAGTTAGAGGATGTAGACAGGTATTTGAAAACGTAGATAAACCTTTGCAGGCGAGACACGGAACTCCAGATTCGAGACTTTTATCAGAAATAATACATGCTTCGGGATGGACTTCCAATGAAGGAGGAGGTATAAGCTACAATATACCCTATGCTAAAAATGTATCTGTAGAGAAGACTCTCTACGATTGGCAGTACTGTGATAGATTAGCTGGATTTTATGAAGAACAGGGAATAGAAATTAATAGAGAACCTTTTGGTCCTCTTACAGGCACTTTAGTGCCACCATCTACATCTAATTCAGTCGGTATAATTGAAGCTTTGTTGGCAGCTGAGCAAGGGGTAAAGAGTATTACTCTAGGTTACGGTCAAGGTGGAAATTTAATTCAAGATGTAGCAGCGGTTAAAGTATTAGAAGAACAGGCTGAAGAATACTTAAAAAAATACGGATATAAAGATTGCTTTGTAACTACAGTTTTTCATCAGTGGATGGGAGGTTTTCCAGAAGATGAGGCTAAGGCTTTTGGAGTTATATCAATAGGATCTATGACTGCAGCTTTAGCAGGAGCTACAAAGGTAATAGTAAAAACCCCTCACGAAGCTCACGGTATACCTAGTAAAGAAGCAAATGCCTCTGGTATAAGAACTACAAAAATGACCCTAAGCATGTATGAAGGTCAAAAAATGCCGATAAGCAAAGAATTAGAAGAAGAGATGAGCGTAATAAGAAAGGAAACTGAATGCATTATAAGTAAGGTAATTGATGTTGGGAAGGGAGACATAGCCCAGGGAACGGTTAAAGCTATAGAAAATGGTATAATAGATATACCTTTTGGACCTTCTATTTTTAATTTAGGAAAGATGATGCCGGCAAGAGATAATCAGGGTGCTATAAGGTATTTAGTGCCAGGAAACCTTCCTTTTACTAAAGATATATTGGATTATAATAGAAAGAAACTAGAAGAACGAGGAAAATATGAAAAGAGAGATGTGAATTTCAAAATGACTATAGATGATATATATGCAGTAAGTAGAGGCAAGTTGATTGGCAGAAAATAAGGCTGAGGAAATCTCAGTCTTTTTTACTGAAATAATATCTTGATAAAAACTTCAGATTATCTTAAGATAAGTAATGTATAATTATTTTCAGAAATAGAGGGATATAATGTTTGGATACGTGGCAGCAAATAGAGAAAAATTAAATGAAGATCAGGAGAAGTACTATAAAGCGTGCTACTGCGGTTTGTGTAGAACCTTAGGTAAGGAACACGGTGCAAAAAGTAGGATAACCTTAAACTACGATATGACCTTTCTTGTACTTATTCTTTCTTCGGTATATAATATAAAAGTCGTGGAAAAAGGACAGGAGAGATGTGTAGCCCATCCTTTAGATAAACACGACTACTGGTACAATGATATAACCAAGTATGCTTCGGATATGAATATTTTACTTACATATTTTAACTTTCTTGATGACTGGGAAGATGATAGGAGTTTATTGGCTCTAGGGGAAGCTAAGGTATATCATAAAGAATTCGAAAAAGTAGAAAAAAAATATCCTGAGAAAACAAAGTTAATTAAAGGTAAACTTAAAGAACTATCCTTGATTGAAAAAAGAGGAGAAACTAATCCAGATATTCCAGCCGAATCTTTCGGTGAAATACTGGGGGAAGTGTTTGCATATAAAAAAGATGAACATGAAAGCAAATTAAGAGATTTTGGAAAAGCACTGGGGAAATTCATTTACATAATGGATGCTGTAATGGATTTTAAAGAAGACTTAAAGAAAGAAAGATACAATCCTTTAATAACTGTACCTTCAAATATGTTTAAGGATATATTGAATATACTAATGGCTGATTGCACGGAAGTATACGAATCTTTAAATGTAGTAAAGGATAAGGAGCTTATAGAAAATATACTGTATTCAGGGGTATGGATGAAATACGAATTAAAAAAAGCAAAGGAAAAGGAGAAAAATCATGAGAGATCCCTATGAGGTCTTAGGAGTATCAAGGGATGCTTCCGATGAAGAAATATCAAAAGCTTATAGAAAACTTGCGAAAAAATATCATCCGGATTTGAACAACGGAGATGATTATTCAACTAAAAAAATGAGTGAAATCAATAACGCTTACGAAAGTATAAAAAACGGCACTCCTTTTGGTGGAGGATATCAGCAGGCTTACAACAGTGGATATACAGGCAGTGGTAGTTTTAATTTTGAAACCGTTAGAAAGTACATAGCGGTAGGTCAGTACATACAGGCTCTAAATATTTTAGGTAATATGAGAGATAGAACTGCTGAATGGTACTACTTTAGTGCAGTAGCTCATGCTGGTATTGGAAATAGGATAATGGCTGTAAACCATGCTCAAATGGCTGTAAATATGGATCCATCAAATGATGAATATAAAAGAGTTTTAGATTTACTTCAAAATAGGGGAAGGACATACCAGCAGAGAAGTCAGACCTTTGGAAGTTTTGAAGACATAGGCACCATGTGTGTAAGATTTGCTCTTTTAAATATGTTTTGCTGCTGGTGCTGTTAAATAAGAAAGGATGTTTTTATGAATAATTTTAAATACAAGATTGCAAAATTTATGCAGGGCAGATATGGAATAGATGATCTTTACAGATTTACTACAGGG
>DPPH01000038.1 GCA_003539375.1 Clostridiales bacterium | reverse complement strand
TGCAAAATATCTAAAGTATCATCATGGTTTTTTGCCAATGTTAATATATATGCATACATTACTCTCTCCGTTTGGTCGTATAATTTACCCAAAGCTTCCATATCGTCATTACCGACTTTTTTAAATAAATTTTCATCTATTGAAAGTTCTTGTTTATCTTTTGGGGAATTTTCAAAATTTATGCTTGCAAATATTATCATCAGAAGCTCCTTTCACTTATATAATGATTGAACATGCCATTTTATTGCATCTAATTTCTATATACCCAATATTTTTTCTTTAAAGGTAGTTTTTCAGTAAAAATAGAAGCAAAATAAAAAAAGATGGAATTCCATCTTTTTATTTTATTACTTTTATTGTATTTAAGGACTTATCTTCTATATCTGTAATTAGAGCATTGTTTTCTCTTAGATAATGAGTGTATTCTATTACTTCCTTAGTTATTACTTCTCCAGGAGTTACTATTGGTATTCCCGGCGGATATGCCATAATTGATTCTCCACTTATTCTACCAATCGAATCTTTAAAAAGAATCTTTTCAGTATCTCCGTAAAAAGCATCTCTCGGTGTCATTGCAACTTCAAGTTCGCCAATATTTTTTAAATGATTTACTTTTTTAATGCTACTTCTATATTTTATGGAAATGTCTTTTAATGCTTCAATTAAGATGTTTATGCTGTTAAAATCGTCGCCTAGACTCACTACTGCTAAAATATTGTAGGAATCTCCTAATTCTACTTGGATATTATATTCATCTCTCAATATATCGGATAATTCAAATCCTGTGATTCCTAAATTACATGAATTTACTACAAGTTTCGTTTCGTCAAAGTTAAAGACTCCAGGTTTGCCGATTATTTCTGTTCCAAAAGCTTTAAATCCATATATTTTATTTATTTCATCCCTTCCATATCTGGACAGGTGCAAAACACTATCAAATATCTTTTTACCATTTAGTGCTAGATTTTTTCTAGCTATATCAATACTTGCCATTAAAAGATAAGAGGAGCTCGTTGTGCCGTTTAAATTTAGATATTTTCTGATAATTTTCGGATTAACTATATTCCCCTGAGAAATTACTACACTACTTTGAGTTAAAGAACCACCAGTTTTATGAGTGCTGACAGCTGCAATATCTGCTCCAGCATCCATAGAGCTTAAAGGAAGTTCGTCGTGAAAGTTAAAATGAGCACCGTGAGCTTCATCAACCAAGACTGCTATATTATATTTATGGGCATAATCTGCTATCTTTTTTAAATCCGATACAGCACCGTAATAGGTAGGATTAATTATTAGGATTGCTTTAGCATCTTTGTTCTTATCTATAATTCTTTTTACTTCTTCAAACTCAACCCCCTGAAATACTCCATATTCAAAGTCGTACTCCGGTTGTATATAAACTGGTACAGCTCCAGATAAAATCATTGCACTTAGTGATGATTTGTGAGCATTTCTAGGAATAATGATTTTATCTCCAGGTTTACAAACAGACATTATCATTGCTTTTACTGCAGAACTAGTTCCATTTACTACAAAATATCCATTATCGGCATGATAAGCTTTTGCAAGAAGATCTTCAGCTTCTTTTATTGTAGAAGTTGGATCGGATAATATGTCCAATGATTTCATTGAGTTAAAATCTATACTTACCGTTCTTTCTCCGTAAAATTCAACTAATTCTCCTACCCCTCTTCCATATTTATGACCAGGTACATCAAAAGGAGTACAGTTCTTATTCCTATAGTCAATCATAGCATTTGCCAAAGGAGTTTTATTTTGTATGTTTTCTTTATCTTCATAAATTATTATATTTTTATTTATATATTCAGCTGTATTTTTCATAACTTACCTCATTTTATAATATAGTTAAGACTAACTCTCTTAATATTTTAAAAGCTACAGCATTTGAAATTCCAGAATTATCATAATGTGGTGACAGCTCTACTATGTCTCCACCTACTATTTCTAATTCTTTCATAAGATGCACTCCATCCATGAGGTCTTTAAAATTTATTCCTCCTGGTTCAGGTGTTCCTGTTCCCGGAAAAACAGAAGGGTCGAGGACATCCAAATCAATAGTTACATAGACTTTTTCACCTTTTATTTTTTCTACTATTTTCTTCAAAGTTTTTATATCAAATTTTTCCATATATGTATGGTTTTTACTCCAAGAAAATTCAGCTTTTTCTCCAGATCTTATACCAAACTGAAAAATCCTATTGTCTCCAATTAAGTCGTGACATCTTCTAAGAACTGTAGCATGAGAAAATTTTTCTCCAAAAAGTTCATCTCTTAAATCTGTATGTGCATCAAGATGTATTATTTTTACATCAGGATATTTTTCAAAAACTGCTTTAAAAGTCCCGTAGGTAGTTAAATGTTCTCCACCTATCATTACAGGAATTTTATTATCATTTAATATTTTTTTAGTATAACCGTAAATTGATTCTAAAGACTTACCTGTATTACCTATAGGAATGTAGACATCTCCACCGTCATGCAAGTTATATTCACTTAAATCTTTATTTAAATAAGGACTGTAGGTTTCAAATCCTATCGAATCTATTCTTACAGCATTAGAAGCAAACCTAGTTCCCGGCTTAAAAGAAGTTGTATTGTCCATTGGAGTCCCGAAAACTACTAATTCTCCATCTTCATAGGAACTATTAAATCCATTTAGTTTTATATTATTATTTTTCATCATTTATTATTTCCTTTACATAATTAGGCAGCATAAAAGAACCTTTATGAATTTCAGTATTATAGTACTTAGTATTAATATTTAGATTATTCCATTTTTTTATACTATCATTTATAGGATTAATTTTTTTTGAATTAAATCCAAACAGCCAATGTCCTGAAGGATATGTAGGCATATGAAATTGATAAACTTCCACTATCGGAAATACTTTTTTCATTTTTTTATTTGCCCTTACAAGTTCTCTTCTTTCTTTGTCGTAGTATGGACTTTCGTTTTGATTAATCATTATACCATCAGATTTCAAAGCATTATAACAGTTTTGATAAAATTCTTCAGTAAATAATCCTTCCCCCGGTCCAATAGGGTCTGTAGAATCTACAATAATCAAATCATATTCATTTACTTTATTCTTGACAAATTCGATTCCATCTTCGTAGTAAAGTTTTACTCTACTATCATCTAAATTTTCTGATGTTTGTTTAATATATTCCTTTGAAATATCAACAACTAATTTATCAATTTCAACCATATCAATATTTTGAATAGTTTTGTATCTAGTTAGTTCCCTTACAGTACCTCCGTCTCCTCCACCAATTACCAGGACACTTTTTATATCTGGCTTTGCAGCAAGAGGAACATGGGAAATCATTTCATGATATATAAATTCATCTTTTTCAGTAACCATAATTATTCCATCTATTGTTAGTAATTTTCCAAAGCCAAAAGTTTCAAAGACATCTATTTTTTGAAATTCACTTTGGCCACTATATAAATGTTTTTTGATTTTTATTCCAAATCTTACATTTTCATTTTGATTTTCTGTAAACCATAATTCCATAATAAACCTCCTAAGCTATTTCCATAGGTTTATATGTAACTTCTTCTAACTTTTTATTGGAAAATCTTCTTATTTTATCTACCATTCCTCTAGACACTTCTGTTGATTCGCTTTTTTCTGCTTTTAAATTATCATTTAAATATTCAAAAGCAATCCATGGGTTTACACTTTCGCCGCAAGTATATAAATCTACAGATGCATACCCATACTCAGGCCAAGTATGTATAGTTAAGTGTGATTCTGATATTACTACTGCTCCACTTACTCCATATGGATTAAACATATGAAACACACTTTCAACTACTGTTGCATTAGCTTTTACTGCTGCAGTAACCATCAATTCTTCTATAAGTTTATGGTCGTTTAAGACCTTTTCATCGCAATTATAATATTCTACAAGAATATGTCTTCCCAACTGTTCTGTTTTCATTTATAACCTCCAAACAATTAATTTAGTTTAGTATATTTAATCTTTTTGTTTACTATTACTAAATATAGCATTTTTCACAAAAAAGTCAATAGTTTTAGATAAAATTTTAAAAAAAATTTGTATTAAAAAAATACCCTCGGTTAAAAGGGTATCTATCGTTTAAATTAAAGGTTTTCAACAAATTGTATTTTTACTCCGTTAGGATCTAAAACATAGAAAAATTTCACATTAGGATTTGGTTGTATCGGTCCACTTTCAATTTCTATACTTTTTTCTTTAATAAATTTCATCATTTTTTCTAAATTTTCAACCTCAAATCCTAAAGAAATATCTTTTCCAATGTTTACATTTTTATTATCCTCATCCTCAATTAATTCTACTTCGGTTCCTCCCGTTTCCATAAAGGCAATTTCTTTTCCCGGGCCTGCATTAAATCTTCGATTTAATTTAAGTCCCACAATCTCTTCATAGAATTTAATAGATTCATTTAAATCCTTTACCATTATTGTACACCAACTAAATTTCATATTTCCTCCTCTAAATTATACTTGATTTTCTATTATCACAGGCTATTTTTTTCAGAAGATCCACCTGTTCAGGTTTACCTAAAACTATCATTACATCCCCTTCCCTTAGTACTTCTTTGGAACTGGGATTAAAATTTATCTTATTATTTATTTTATGCCTAATTGCCATAACAATTAGCCCGGATCTTTCAGGCACTTTTGCTTCTCTTAAACTTTTATCCACTAAATCTGATTCAGAACCAATTTTAACTTCTTCAAGATCTATTAAAACATCATCAGCCTTAGTCATGACATCTAAAAAAGATATTACCGAAGGTCTTATTACCATAGCTGCAATTCTCCTACCACCGATTTCGTTGGGAGATATAGTATTGTTAGCTCCAGCTTTTTCTAGTTTTCTATATGCATTTTTTTCTATAGCTTTAGCTATAATGTATAGGTTCGGATTGAGCTGTCTTGCTGTAAGTACTGTAAATACATTGTCAGCATCATTAGAAAGACTTGAAACCAATCCTTTAGCTTCCTCTACCTTTGCCTTTACTAAGGTTTCTTCATTTGTAGCATCATCATTAATTATTAAAACTCCATCATTTTTTAATTCTTCTACTCTTTCAGGATTGTTTTCTATTACCAAAAATTTCAAATTATTTTCTTTAAACTGCTGGATAACTATGTTACCAACTTCTCCTGCACCACATACAATATAGTGGTTTTTCAATTCTTTTATTTTAGATTCCATCCTTCTTTTCCTCCATGCATCCTTTAGCTGACCTTCAAAAAATAAGGCAAATATACTTGTTATTCCGTAACCAGCTACACCTAAGCCACTAAAAATCAAAAATACAGTAAATATTTTTGCTTCATCAGTCATTTCAGCAATTTCACCATATCCTACAGTAGAAATTGTTATAGCAGTCATATACAGTGCATCTAAAAAACTTACACCTAAAAGCACTGAATAACCGTATATTCCTATGATAAAAACTGAAATAAACATTGTTCCTATAAAAATAAATTTACCTTTGTTTTCCATAACTCACCTTCTAGTAATTATGTATTTATTATATCAGTAATATCATTAAATACCAACTTTATAAGTTTCTTCCTTCTTTATAACCTTGATGAATAGCATGTATTACATTTGCAGGCATTATAGCATCTCCTATTAGAACTACTTTATTACTTTTCCCTAATTCTTCGTACAATTCACTATTTGAAATGTATCCTTCTGCACCTATTACAGTATCTACTTCAATTGTGTTTATTTCACCATCTTTTTCAAAAACTATTTCCTTTTCTTTTACTTCAACAACTTTACTTGAAGAAAATACTTCTACATTCCTATCTTTAAGTAGCTTTCTTAAGGCTTGTTCATCATTTACTCCTGGTGATTCATTTATCAAAATATCATCAAGAATCTCAAATATAAAAACTTTTTCTGCTTTTTCTCCACAGAAACCAGCAACTTCACAACCTACAAGCCCACCACCTATAACTGCAACCTTCCTTCCAAATTTTTTATCACCAGTTAAAATTTCATTTGCACTAGACACATTATTGTTTCTTCCCTTTATATCTGTTTTTACCGGTCTAGAGCCTGTTGCTACTATTATTTTATCATATTTATCCAAATCTATATTTTCTATATTTCCTTCTTTTAGCATTTTGATTTTTACTTTACTTCGAAATAATTTTCTATTTAAATAATTTAAATACTTTCTAATATCTTTTTTGAAAAAATCATTTCCTGCAGCAAGAAAATTTCCACCTAGTTCATTTGTTTTTTCCCACAACTCTACTTGTGCTCCTTTTTCAGAAGCACTTAGAGCAGCTGTTATACCTCCCGGTCCTCCACCAAGTACTAGTACATATTTATTTTCATATGATTTGTCATTATGTATTATATTTTCATTATAACATAAGGGATTAACTGAACATTTTATTTCCCCTTCATTTATCAGAGCTCCCAAACAGTCGTTACAGCTAATACAGTGAACTATATCATAAGGAGTATTGTTCCTAATTTTTTTAACCCAGTCTGGATCTGCAATAAGTTGATGAGCCATGCCTATAAAATCCAATTTTCCTTCTTTTAATATTTTTTCTGCTGCTTCAGGGTCGGATAGTTTCCCCTGGCCTAAAACCGGTACACTTACTTTGTCTTTTATCTTGCTTGCAATACCAACCTGACCCGGTTCTTCTTGGTAAACCGTATCGATTGATTTATACCACATATCACTATAACCTATATCTACATGGAGAGCATCTATTTTACTTTCCTCTAAAATTTTGGCTATTTCTTGACCTTCTTCCAACTGGGTTCCTAAATTGTCACCATGAAATGGAGTAAATTTAAAAATTAACGGATATTCTTCACCACATAGATTCTTCACAGCATTTATGCACTCCTGGGTAAATCTCATCCTATTTTCTAGACTACCCCCGTAGCCATCTCTTCTATTGTTCCATCTTTTTGTATGGAATTGATCCAGTAGATTACCCCCAGAACCGTTAATTTCAACTGCATCTATACCTGCTTCTTTAACTATCTTAGATAATTTTCCTAGTTTGTCTATTAATATTTTTATATTTTCTTCACTTATTTCATTTACACTATTTTTATCGAGTTTATAATTTATCCATTGACATCCTGGAGTAATCTGTAAACATATCTTAGCATTATGATTATGAACTATTTTTGCTAAATCTTTCAGTTCTTCTTTTACTTTGATATAGTCTATATTCTCATTAAGTAAAACTGGATATCCTCCAGTTATAACAAGGCCAACTCCACCTTCTGCTCTCTTTTCAATAAATTTCTTGGTCTTTTTACTGAAAAAATCTTTCCAATCCTTTTCCGTAGTAACAGGTGCTAAAAATATTCTATTGTTGAGTTCCATATTTCCTATATAGGACTTTTTTAGTATTTCCATTTTAACCCCTTTTTTATTTATTTACATTTATTATATAATTGGATTTAAAACTCTTCAATAAAAAAAGCGAATATAAAATTCACTTCAGAAAAAATTATTAAATTATACAAAAACGGAAACTGGCCCTCCTAGATTTAACTTTAGAGAACCAGTTCCTAAGCTTCTGCTTTCATGTTTTCTCCTTTTTAGGGGGATAAACACCCTAACAGAATATGTCGTAATTCTCTCCTTGGGAGATATTACTACAGCATATGCTAATCTAAAACTTTAATAATTGTAAATCTAATACAGTTCTTCTTGAATTTTTCAAGATATCCCTTCTTGTAGATTTTACAAAACAGAGTTTATAGATATAGTATTTACTGTATATATATTATACCATATTATTAAAATTTTGCAATACTTTTTTTGCTATTTTTCCAAAATT
>DPPH01000006.1 GCA_003539375.1 Clostridiales bacterium | reverse complement strand
TATGCTTTTGTTAGTATATCCTAATGCTTTAAATATACCTATTGTAGTCCTGTCATTTTTAACATTTTTTGACATCATAGTAGCTAGAATTATTCCTGCAACTACTAAAAATATAACTGGTACAGACCCTGATATTTGTTCAAGTCCATTTATCTCCTGATACATCATGTTATTGCTTAGTTGGTTTTCTTTTTCTATTACTCTTCTTACACCGTAGTTATCCCATGTATCTTCTATGTAGTCCTTAAGGTCTTCAAAGTCACTTCCTTCTTCAACAGTTAAGATAACATCATTTGAGCTGTTGGAAAAATTTGATATATTCTTTAAGTACTCCTTCTCTATATACACAATACCGAATTTTTCCGGTCTTGGCATAAAAGACTGTTCATTTTCTACAAGATAGGTGTATTCAGGACTAATAGCTATACCAACTACATTAAGTTCATATTTTCTTCCACTTAGCTGAATACTTATTTCGTCTCCAACTTGGATTCCTCTAGCTCTTGCAAATTGACCTATTACTATGCAATCTTTCGGTCCTAAATCCCTCTTACCTTCTTCCATATAGAGTTTATTGATTTCATTACTTGTTCCACCTACACTTATAGTTCTTACATTAACCTTCTCATCCTTATTATCTGTTATAAATGGCACATCCATAACAACTCTAGCTTCTGCATTTACTATACCTTCTCTACCAATAATTTCTTCTACTTCATTATCTGGAATTTTCATTACATCTACATAGGCATCAGCAAAATTGGTTATTTCATAGTATTCTTCTAAAGAAGTTCTTAGATTAGTGGAAGCATTATTCATCGCAACAAAAATAAACAGTCCAGTTATTATAACTGCTAATATTGATATAAACTGCCCTTTAGAATTTTTAATGTTTCTTAATAACCTAACATTTAACTTCTTCATTACCATTCAATCCTTTCAGGATCCAAAGGATTATCGTTTTTATAGTATTCTGTAATTTTCCCGCTTCTCATTTTTATTACCCTGTCGGCTATTTCAGCTATAGAAGCATTATGGGTTATTACAGCCACTGTTCTTTTGTATTTTTGGTTTATTTCTTTAAGAACTTTTAGTATTGACTTACCTGTTTCATAATCCAGTGCTCCAGTCGGTTCATCACACAGTAAGACCTTAGGATTCTTGGCTGCTGCTCTAGCTATAGCAACTCTCTGCTGTTCTCCACCGCTCATTTGAGAAGGAAAGTGATCCGCTCTTTCTAAAAGACCTACAGATTCCAGCACCTCATCTATATCCATTGTATCTTCACAAATTTCTACTGCCAGTTCCACATTTTCTCTAGCAGTCAGATTTCCCATTAGGTTGTAAAATTGAAATATAAACCCTACTTCATTTCTTCTGTACAAAGTAAGTTCTTTTTCACTAAGGTTTGTTATTTCTCTATCTTCAAAAAATACTCGACCTTCAGTAGGCGTGTCCATACCTCCCAAAATATTTAGAAGAGTACTTTTACCAGATCCGCTGGGACCTAAAACAACAATAAACTCACCTTTATATATCTCAAAACTTGCTTCCCTTAAAGCCTTTACGGTTATTTCTCCCATCTGATAGTGCTTACTTAGATTTTCAACTTTAAATAAAGTTTCTATATCAATCCCTCCCTACATATTTTTCTTTATGTATTCAACAAAATTATTAGTAATTTTTGCAGTTAAGCCCCAAATAATATGCCCTTGATATTCAAAGAAATATACTGGGTATTTCATATTATGCCAGTTGTATTTTTTCCCATTTTGGATTTTATGAAAAGGAAAATTTTCTTTAAAATTTGGTTCGTATTTTATTTCGTGAATCTCCGGTTGGTTTTTACATAAAAAACTTAAAGGCACTGTAAATACTTCATCAACCTCATCTGGATTTAAGACTAAGTCTTCCATTTTTGTATTTGAAATTTCACCTATATAAGGGTAAAGCATGAAATTTCCCGTTCTTGTAAGGAAATCAAGTTCTCCGATGATTTCTATATTTTCCTTCTTTATTCCTATTTCCTCAAAGGTTTCTCTTACAGCTGCTTCTCTAAAATTTTCCTCTACTTCAACTCGTCCTCCAGGGAAGGATATCTCACCGGGTTGACTGTTCATATGCTTAGCTCTCACCTCGTAAATAAGATGAAGTTCCCCATCTATTTCTATTAAAGGAAGTAAAACTGCATGGTAGATCTCTATATCCAGTGCTTCTCTTTCTTTGTTTTTAAATATCTCTTTTATTTTTTCAATATTCATGGCTATCATCCTCTGAATTAATATATATTTTTAATTATAACACAAAAAAGGACATATATACCAAAATCCATTTATTTCTAAAAAATACTCCTAAAATAGATTTTCTCATTTTATCTCTACTTTAGGAGTAAATTTCTTAATTATTTAGTTAAAAGCCATACGCCTAAAACCACAGCAGCTACTGCAAATATATAGAAAAATATTTCCGTACCTTTTTCTCCAAGTACTTTTTCAAACAGCTGAATTTTTTTCATCTTCCAAATTTTTTCCGGTTTTACTACAGTAATCACAACTACAACTACCGCATAAACTATTGCTATGATTCCCCAAATTTTCATAATAAAAAACCTCCTTTTATTCTAATCCTTTTCTGATTCTTGGTGCTAAAACTATAAATACTATCATACTTATGACTAATACAATCCCTGAATATTTCATAATATCTATCAAGGAACCGCTGTTTGATAAAACTAAATTATTACCTTTATAGGTCCAGTAAAATGGTACCCAGTAGAAAAGTGGCTGCCATTTGTCAGCTAGCAACTCTGCTCCTGCTATACTTCCAAACAAAGGTAAGAAAAGCATCTTCATATTTCCCGCTGCATTCATTACATCATCATTGTTAATACCTTCAATAAAGCCAACCATAATGCTTATAATACATGATGTAACAACCATTAAAAATGCATGAAAGTAGTTGATATCTCTAAATCCCGTTATAAATAACATAAGAAAGGTACCTACTACGGGAACAAAGACTCCTATCAAGCTTTTTCCTGCTATAAATCCTAGTCTAGACACTGGTGATAAGTTTATAGCACTTATTGTATTATCTGTTTTTTCTTCAACAATATTTAAAGCTATTATCATCCCACCTAATACAGAGGTAAATATCGTTGCTACATTAACCATTAATCTTTTAAGAGGTGATATATCTCTTCCGTAATCCACTATTTCAGCCTGGCTGTCTTCCACACTTATATCATAATGATCAAAGGTTACAAGATTTTTTACGTAATCTACCACATAAGTAGGTTCATTTCCTTGACTTAAGATGAAATACTCATTATTTCCATCAGGAGCAACTCCAATTATATTATCTCTTTTTTTTACCCTTTCTTCCATTTCATCAAGGTCGTTGAGAAATTCAACTTTTGCAAACTGCTCAAAATATTCACCTTGTTCTACATTCTCTCCCTCGATTAAAACTATTTCAACTGTAGTGTCATTAATTCCCGGTGAAAAAACATTAATTATTACAGCAAATATTATTGGTACAACTATAATATACAAGGTTATAAAATTTCTTACGCTAACCTTTAAATCTCTTTTAAATATTAAAAATATCTTTCTAATCATTTTACAGCACTCCTTTAAAGGGTTAGTGTCTTTTTAAATCTGTGATTTGCAAGTATAAATATATCTAACCCCAGAACAGCAAAGCCTAAAGAGGCTACCAGTACGTAAGCAATATTTCCATTTATAGATATGATTTCTTTAAAACTTTGAAGCATAACATAACTAGGAATTATTTTAATCCAATCAGGATCCCAGCTTGGTGTAAAGTATGATATATTAGGCATTATCATGATTACTATTACTATATATAATACTCCAAAAGCCTGGATTATATCTTTATAAAAGCTGGTAATATATAGTCCTAGGGATGCTGCAAAAAAGCCTGATGTTATTATAAATAAAAGCATTGCGAAATAATTTGGCTGAAGCCCCATTATTGGAATTGTTATTATTAGCGACGTAGCTATGGACGTAACTATGATAACTCCAATTTTGCTTAAGAGATAATGCCAAACCGATGAAGCTGTAACTGCATAGGCTTTAATTATACCTTCACTTTTATCTAGAAATATATAGGCTGCTATAATAAATAAGCTCATAAGACTTCCATTAAATGTCAAAAATACAGGTATGACATTCTCTCTGTCGCTTAAAGGTTCAATATTTTGATACAAAGATCTTACGGGGATGTTATCAGAGTAATCTTCTATAACATCATATCCAGCTTTTCTATTATGAAATACCAGCAGCAGATTTTTAAGTTTTTGAGTTTCATAACCTTGTAGGTAGTATGTATGTACAATCTGGTTTTCCTCATTTACTCTAACGTGAACTGTAGGAACTCTTTCACCACTGGAAAATGCATTTAATGCTTCCATACTATCAAGTATATAAATCTCGGATTCATCTGTTTCATAAAATTCTGCTTGAAAAGTTCTTTTATCAGCTTCTACTTCCACCATTTGGGATTCTTCATCTAAATCTTCATCTTTTAGATTATCCCTATACCTATCCTTGACTACTTGAGGTACATCGAGATACATGTATTCTTCACTTTTACTATCAAAATCTTCAGGAACCACAAATAAAAGTACCAACAAAAGAATTATTGCCATTCCTAATTCGATATAGAAATACCAGCTCTTTGAAGAAAGAATAAGCTCTTTTGTAAAACTGTACCATAATTTCATTTACACCAGTCCCCTTCCTGTTACTTTTATAAATATTTCTTCAAGGGTGGCTTCTTTAGTGTGCATGGTTTGAATATTATTTTCCTTAATTACTTTAATCAATTGATTTTTTTCTTCTTCTACAACTGTAGAGTAGCTTTCTTTAATAGGTTTTCCCTCTCTCAGATATTCTACTTCTACCAGCTTCTCCCCGTATTTTAGTTTTAATTCCTTAGGAGAATCAATAAGTCTGATCTTACCATCAACAATAAAAGCAACTCTATCACATAACTCATCAGCAATATACATGTTGTGGGTAGTTAAGAAAATTGTCACGCCTTTGTTATTTTCTTCTTTTATTATGTCTTTTATATTAGATGCTATAGCAGGGTCAAGTCCGGTTGTAGGTTCATCCAAAAACCACAACTCAGGATTATTTATCATAGATCTAGCAAAGGTAAGTCTGTGTTTCATACCTTTAGAGTACTTTCCGGCTTTAATGTTTTCTTTACCATCTAACCCTACCATTTTTATGAGTTCCATTGGATTTCTAGTATCAACGTCAAATAATTTACCGTAAAACTCTAAATTTTCCAATCCCGACATCTTGTTGTAAACATTGGACTGCTCAAAAGACATACCTATTTTATTAAACATTTTATTCTTTATATGTTTTACATCATATCCAGCAACTTCAACTTCACCTTTTTGCAGCTGCAATAATCCCGTTAATATATTTTGAGTTGTTGATTTTCCTGCTCCTGAAGGTCCTAAAAAACCAAAAATTTCTCCTTTAGAAATTTCAAAGCTTACATCATCAACTGCATAATTTTCATCATTACTATACGAGTGATAAAGATTTTTAACTTTTATCATCTTAAGACTCCTCTCACTTGTAAAATCCTTTTTTTAATACATCCACGTATCTGTCAACTTCATCTGCCATTTCTTCCGTATCTACCTTTTCACCAAACTTTATTTGATTTAAATAATTTTCTCCAAGCTTTTCAAATGTCCAGATGAAAATATTCATTACTTCTTCTATCCCTACATCTTCTCTAAATAAGGTGAAATCTATATTCTTTATATAAATTTTTTCATATATGTTAGGCACGTATTCTTCGTAAATTTTCTTTAACTCTTCTATGGATTTTCCAGAATTAATTCTTTTAGTAAATCCTATAATATAAGGATATTTCCTGAAAATTTTTAATTTTATCAATGCAATTTCTTTAATACGTTTAAATAAGTCCGACTCTTCCCAGTT
>DPPH01000246.1 GCA_003539375.1 Clostridiales bacterium | reverse complement strand
TAAGCGTGAGGTCGGTGGTTCGAGTCCACCTAAGCCCACCATTTAAACAACAAGATCTGGGGCCTTTAGCTCAGTTGGTTAGAGCGTCCGGCTCATAACCGGCAGGTCTGGGGTTCGAGTCCCTGAAGGCCCACCATATTTGCCCAGATAGCTCAGTCGGTAGAGCAGGGGACTGAAAATCCCCGTGTCGGTGGTTCGATTCCGCCTCTGGGCACCACTAAAGATAGTCTTATCAATAGGTAAGGCTATTTTTATTTTATAAAATATTAAGATTAGATAGATATTTTTAATCATTGTTTAAAATTTTAGATATAAATGTTAAACTGTAATTAAGACATAAATCCTATTACTATTCTTATAAGGCAAATATACTTTCCATTAATTTTTTAATTTAAATGATAAATTTGAGGTGAAAGCATTGAAAAACAATAAAAAGATAAATTTTAAATGGCTTAAATTCATGTATATATGGAACATAGTTATCTCTGGTGGTGGGGGATTAGGAATCATTTTTCTGCCAAACCTAACAAAATGGTTGTTTAATGCACCAACACCTAAAATTACATATGGTATTATAGGAAGTGTTTTTTTATCATTTGCTATAATTTCAATATTAGGATTAAAAAATCCAATAAAATTTGCGCCAATTCTATTATTTCAATTAACTTATAAAATTATATGGGTTATCGGGATTATTATTCCAATGATAATAGCCGGTGAATTTTACATCGGAGCATTACCAGCAGTTATAATATATGCTTTTTATATAATAGGAGATTTTATTGCTATACCTTTTTCTAATATTCTAAAGGTAGATAAATAATAGTTAAGATAAAAACTAAAATACAATTAAAAAGAAAAAAAGGAGATAGAAATGTTTAGAGATATGAGGAGAAAAAAGCAAATACTAAAAAAAGAAAAAATAAATGAAATTATGAAAAAAAATACTAATGGAATATTATCTTGTACTGGAGATGAAGGTTATCCATATGGAGTACCGGTTAGTTTTGTTTATTTTAATGAAAAAATATACTTCCATTCTGCTAAATCGGGACATAAAATTGATTCAATAAAAAATAATTCTAAAGTATCATTTACTGTGGTTGATAAAGACCAAATAGTTAGCGAAGAGTACACAAGTTATTTTAGAAGTGTAATTGCTTTTGGTAAAGCAAGATTAGTAGAAGGAGAAGAATGGTATGAGGGATTTAAAGAATTAGTTGAAAAATATTCAGGAGACCAGCCAGAAGAAGCTAAAATTAAAGAAATTAAAGAATGTACAAGATCTTTAATAATTGCTATCGATGTAGAACACATTACTGGAAAAGAAGCTATTGAATTAGTAAAAAAATAAATTTAACATACTAATGATTTCGACTTTTTAAGATATTTGTTTAATTCAAATATCTTTTTTTTATGTTTTCATATATGAAAAGAATAAGTTGTGATATAATTTATGTAACAATAAAGATAAATTATGGAGATGAAAATATGGATAGAAAAAACAGACCTTCTGGAAGAAAAAAAAGAATAGGCACTGGTAGTGCAAAGGTTAAAAAAAGAGGAACAGGGATAAGAATGAGAAAAACCAGACCATTAGGAGGAAGTGGTAGTTTTTTTGGAAGTAGTAAACCTTCATCTAATCAAAATGAGTCTACAAGCCAAAATTATTACAATACAAGTACACAAAGAGCTTCCGGAGGATTAAAAAAATATATTGTTATTATTATAGTACTAGCTATCGGGTATTTTATTTTTTCGAATATGGGAGGAATAACTGATTCACCAATAATCAACGAAACTGGATTTAACAACTCAGACTCAGATATAATCAATGAGACTTCGTCAGTTGATAGAGGTGCATATGAAGTAGATAGAAGGGTATCAGAACTTGCTAGAGATAAGAGGACAGTTCTGATTGGAGATGGATCTGATAGAGCTACTATCATGGTTTACCTTCTTGGTACAGATTTAGAATCTAGAAGTGGTATGGCGACAATGGATTTACAAGAAATGTTGGATGCTGATATATCTCCAAACGTAAATATAGTAATTGAAACTGGTGGCACATCCCAGTGGAAAAATGACGTTATAAGCAGCAAGACTAATCAGAGATACCTAATTAACTCAGAGGGACTTAATAGGTTGGAAGAAGATTTAGGTAGGAAATCTATGGTTGATCCAAACACTTTAACAGAATTTATTAGATATTCAAAAAAGAATTTTCCAGCAGACAGAAATTTCTTGATTTTATGGGACCATGGGGGTGGATCAGTTACAGGATACGGCTATGATGAATACGATAAGGGAGATACCATGACTCTTGATGAAATTGAAAGAGCATTATTTAATTCTGATTGTAAATTTGATATGATTGGATTTGATGCTTGTCTTATGGCAACTTTAGAAACTGCTTTTATAGTAGAGCCATATTCAGATTATTTAATTGCATCAGAAGAATTAGAGCCAGGAATTGGATGGTACTATACAGGATGGTTATCTGAACTATCAAAAAATACTTCCATTGAAACTATAGATTTAGGTAAAAAATTAATTGATGATTACATTCTTGAAATAAAAAGAAAAACTCCAAAATCACAAGCAACTCTGTCATTAATAGATTTAGCAGAGTTAAGTGGAACTGTACCAGAAAAATTTTCTGTGTTTGCAAAATCCACAGGAGAGTTAATAGAAAATAAAAATTTTAAAAAGGTTTCGGATTCTAGAGCTGGTACCAAAGAATTTGCATCGTCATCAAAAATTAATCAAATTGACATAATAGATTTTGCTGAAAGGATAGCAACTGATGAATCTATAGATTTTGCTGAAACATTAAAAAGTACGGTAAAATATAATAGAATGAGTGATAATATAACAAATGCAAATGGATTATCTGTTTATTTTCCTTATGGTAAACTAAGCGATGTATCATCTATGCTTGAAACATATGAAGAAATAGGTATGGATGAAGATTATTCAAAAACTATAAAGAGTTTTGCTAATCTCAATGTTGGGGGACAAGTTTCATCTCAAGGGGGAAGCATTTTAGATGTTTTATCAGGACAAAGTCAATCTGGAAACTCAGATTCTCAAGGGACAAGTAGTGATGTAATAGGAACACTTTTAAATGTTTTTCTATCCCAAGGTGATTTTTCAGCAATAACTGGAGGGGATAGTCAACCTCCGGAGTGGCTTGATGAAGAACAGATTACAGAATCAGCTCAATACTATAGCGAAAACATGATTGATACTAATTCTTTTAAAATAACTGAAAAATATGGACAGAGAGTACTAGAATTGTCAGAAGAAGAATGGGACTTGGTACATAATATGGAATTAGATGTATATATTGATGATGGAGATGGATATATTGACTTGGGAAGAGATAATGTTTTCGAATATAATGAAGATGGAGATTTGATACTAGAATATGATGGTACTTGGATAGCTATTAATGATAGGATAGTTAGCTATTATATGACTAGCTACGATTATCATGGAGATGATTATAAAATATTGGGAAGAGTACCTGCTTTCCTTAACGATCAATTAGTAGATATAATATTATCCTTTGACCAAGACAACCCATATGGAGAGGTATTAGGAGCAAGAGTTATATATGATGAAGATGAAGAGACACCTAATCTACCTAAAGGACTTATTGATATAAATGAAGGTGATAGAATAGACTACCTATGTGATTATTATAGTTATGAAGGAGATTTTAACAATACCTATTATTTAGGAGAACCATATTATGTTACTGGAGATTGGTATATAGAAAACTTGGTTATCTCCAATTTGGATTATTTAATGACTTATAAAATTACTGATATATATGGTAATTCTTATTGGACACCGGTAATAACAGATTAAAAAATTAACAAAATAAAAATATAAGGAGAATGTCATGAAGACAAAATTAACTGAATTACTTAAAATAAAATACCCAATAGTCCAGGGAGCTATGGCTTGGGTTTCAGAGTCTATACTAGCATCTGCAGTTTCAAACGCTGGAGGTGCAGGTATAATAGCAACAGGTGGTAGAGATTTATCCTGGGTGGAAAATCAAATTGATAATGCTAATTCTTTAACATCAAAACCTTTTGGTGTAAATGTTGTGCTAATGGATGAAAATAAAGAAGAGAAAATAGATTTAATATGCAGTAAAAAAGTTCATTTTGTGACTTTAGGCGCAGGAAATCCACTTCCTTATATCGAAAAGTTTAAAAATGCAGGCATAAAGGTAATACCTGTAGTACCAAACTTAAAACTCGCAAAAAGAGTAGAAGATAACGGAGTAGATGCATTAATAATAGAAGGCATGGAGGCAGGAGGACATATAGGTAAATTAACAACGATGGCATTAATGGCTCAAGTCATTCCAGAGATCAAGATACCTGTTATAACTGCTGGTGGGTTTGTGGACGGAAGAGGTCTCGCTGCTGCACTAGCTATGGGTTCTTCAGGAGTACAAATGGGTACTAGGTTTTATGCATCTAAAGAATGTCAAGCTCATATAAATGCTAAGGAAGCTATTGTAAGAGCAATAGACACCGACACTGAAATAACAGGTTACTTAAGAGGCCATGCTGTAAGAGGAATAAAGAATAAAATGACAGAGGAATATCTTAAATTGGAAAAAGAAAATGTATCCTATGAGAAACTTCACGATTTAATAGTGGGAACAAGTAGAAAAGCTCCAATTGATGGTGATATTGAATGGGGATTAGTTCAAGCGGGTCAAAGCCTTTCAGTTATTAAATCTATTGATAGGTGTGAAGATATAATTCAAAATATTATAAAAGAAGCTGAGGTGACAATTAATAATATTTGTAGTTTAATATAAAAAATAGGATTGAATTTTCAATCCTATTTTTTATGATTTATTAACCACTCTTTCAAACTATTCCTTAAATCTTCATGAAGAGGTTTATCAACTTCTTCTTTATATTGTTTAGTAAGGTTCATGATTGTTTTTTCTCCGTCATAGTACCTTAATATATGGTCCATATTTTCGATTATTTTAACAGTTATTTGATCATTGATTAATTTTTTAACATTTATATTTAAGGAGGAAATTATGACAAATATCGCAGATCAAGTATTTGAGTATTTTATGCCGGTTGTAAATTTAATGGGGGCTGGTGCTGTAAAACAGGTAGGTCCTAAAGCCGCAGGATTAGGTTTGAAAAAAACACTAATCGTATCAGACCAAGGAATGTATGAAAGAGGAGCATTGGATGATATCAAGGCTATATTGAAGGATTCAGGAGTAGAATCCGTTATATTCCCAGGAGCTCAACCAAATCCAACTGATAAAAATGTGCATGATGGATTAAAAGTTTTTGAAGACGAAAAATGTGATTCAATAGTATCCGTAGGTGGAGGATCTTCTCACGACTGTGCTAAAGGAATAGGTTTGGTAGCTGGTAATGGTGGACATATTAGAGATTATGAAGGTGTAAATAAAAGTAAAAAACCTATGGTTCCTTTGATTGCAATAAACACTACTGCTGGTACAGCAAGTGAAGTAACAAGATTTTGTATAATTACTAATACCGAAACAAGTGTAAAAATGGCTATTGTTGACTGGAGAGTAACTCCAACAATTTCTGTTAATGATCCGGTAATGATGATGACTATGCCTAAAGGGTTGACAGCTGCAACTGGAATGGATGCACTGACTCACTCTGTAGAAGCATATATGTCTACTATCGCAACTCCAGTTACTGATTCAGCTGCACTAATGTCTATAAAATTAATCGGTGAAAACTTAAGACAAGCAGTTGCAAATGGAGAAAACTTCGAAGCTAGAAAAAATATGGCTTATGCACAACTTCTTGGAGGTATGGCATTTAATAATGCGAGTTTAGGATATGTTCATGGTATGGCCCATCAACTTGGTGGTTTTTACGACTTACCTCATGGTGTATGTAATGCAATTCTTTTACCACACGTTCAGAGATTCAATTTAAATGCAAATCCAAAGAGACTTGGAGATATAGCTCAAGCATTAGGTGAAAATATTGAAGGTTTATCAGTTAGAGATGCAGCAGATAAAGGAATAGAAGCTATAGAAAAATTATCTAGTGATATAGGAATTCCTTCTGGACTTAGTGAATTAGGCGTTAAAGAAAAAGATTTTGAAGTAATGGCTAAAAATGCTATGAAAGATGCATGTAGTGCTACAAATCCATGTACAGCAAAATTAGATGATGTTATTCAGATATTCAAAAATGCAATGTAAAGTACATTAAAGCAAAGTATATATTTAAAGAAGAGCTTGGGGGCTCTTCTTTTTTTAATAAAAGCTGGTTGGATGGAAATAAAATAGAAAATTAAATATAATTAACTACATGATAATAAAAATAGTGATATAATAAATATAACAAATTAAAAAAGGAGAACGAAATGAATATAAAACAGGTTAAAAAAATTGAAAATGAAGTAAATTATGATTCTATTTTAATTCCTTATTCTAAAAAAAGTAATTTTAATTTTGAAGTCTCAGAAATCCTAAAGGAAAAAGTTAAATGGTTAACTGAAAATCAAGAATTTAAGGAAAATGATGAAAAGATTTATGAAAGAGTTATTACGAATAATGAAGAACAGTTAAAAATCATATTCCTTAAATTGAGTGAAGAAAAAATTAATTCTGAAAAAATATTTTCTGATTTTTCTAAAGGATTTTCAAGTTGCAGAAAGTTAAAGGGTAAAAAAGTATTAGTGATGTTGGATAATGTATTAGATCAAATTAATAAGTATGATTTATATGAAAAAGCAATAGAAGCAGCTTATATTGCAAACTATGATTTTGATAAATATAAGACTAAAAAAGCTGAGAACAAATTAGAAATTGTTGATTTCTATACTAAAATCGAAAACTTTGATAAGGCGGTTATAGAAGCCGAAAACACGAGTAAAGGTACTATTCTTACAAGAAATTTAGTAAATGAACCACCAATGAGAATGACTCCAGAAAAATTAGCTGAAGAAGCAAAAAAAACAGGTGCAAATTCAGGTTTTGAAGTTACCGTGTATGATAAACCAGAAATTGTAAAATTAAATATGAATGCTTTTTTGTCGGTAGGAAAAGGTTCTGTAAATACTCCAAAATTAATAGTAATGGAATATAATGGAAGTAAAAGTTCTGAAAAACTAGGATTAGTTGGTAAAGGTCTAACTTACGATAGTGGTGGATATTCAATAAAACCATCAAAATCTATGAGTACAATGCACAGTGATATGGCAGGTGCTGCAGCCGTAATTGGTGCTATGAGTATAATAGCTAGTATGAAATTAAAAGTAAATATAGTAGCTGTTGTAGCAGCCTGTGAAAATAGAATTTCCCACGAAGCCTATTTACCTGGAGACATTTTAGAATCTATGTCTGGAAAATTCATAGAAGTAAATAACACAGATGCAGAAGGCAGATTAACTTTAGCAGATGCAGTTACTTATATTAAAGATAAACATAAAGTTAATAGTATAGTAGATTTAGCTACTCTTACTGGTGCAATAATAACTGCCTTAGGAAAATACAGGGCCGGATCCTTTACAAACAACGATGATTTACATGAGAAAATAGAAAAAGCTTCAAATATATCTGGTGAAAAAATTTGGAGATTACCATGTGATGAAGAATTAAGACAGTCAATTGAATCAAATGTTGCAGATATTAGAAATAGTACTCAAGGTAGTACTATAGGTGGTGGATCAATTACAGCAGCATTGTTTATTAAGGAATTTGTGGAAGAAACTCCATGGGTTCATATAGATATTGCTGGAACCAGCTGGACTGATAAGAAATTACCTTACTCACCAAAGGGTGGAGTTGGTTACGGAGCTAGGTTGTTATACAATTATGCTAAATTAATGCAGAGAGAAAATTAAATAAAGTACATTCATTATTAATATGATATAATATAAGATAATAATAATTTGTGAGGCGATTAAATGAAAGATGTTGATAAGATAAATACGGGATTTTTTAATACTCCAATACATAAACTTAACAATATAAGTAAAGAATATAACTGTAACATCTATATTAAAAGAGATGATATGACAGGATTTGCTTTTGGTGGTAACAAGTTAAGAAAATTGAATTATCTGTTAAAAGATGCATTAGATAAAGGGTGCGATACTCTTTTAACTTATGGAGGGCCTCAAACTAATCATGGTCGTCTCACAGCTTCTGTAGCAGTAAGGTACGGTATGAAATGTATAATAATTATGGACGGGAAAAAACCGGAAGAAGCTTCTGGTAATCTCATTTTAGATAAAATGATGAATGCAGATTTATATTTTGTGGAAGAGATAGATAGTAAAGATGAGATTAAAGATCGAGTTATAGAAAAATATGAAAAAAAAGGTCATAAAGTATATGAAATACCTGTTGGAGGAAGTTCAACACTAGGAATACTAGGTTATTTTGATGCTGTTAAAGAAATTAACCAACAAACGAAAGACATGAAATTGGAGTTGGATTATATAGTTTGCGGATATGGGTCAGCAGGGACATATGGTGGTCTAGTTTTAGGGAAAAAATATTTTAAAAACAACTACAATGTAATAGGGATTTGTGTTTCAAATAAAAGCGAAAATCAAATTGAAGAAGACAGAAAATACATGAACAATTCCGCTGATGAATTCGATATGAATATAAAAATTAATGAAGAAGATCTCTGGATAGAAAAAGGATTTGTAGGAGAGGGATATAATATTCCTGATAATAAAACTAGAGAAATTATATATTATGTAGCATCAAAGGAAGGAATTATTTTAGATCCATGTTATACTGGGAAAGCTTTTAATGGAATGCTTCAATTGATAAGAGATAAAAGAATTAAACCGGATTCAAATATATTGTTTATTCATACTGGAGGTACTCCTGGAATTTACATAAAAGAACATTTAGAACATATAAAGAAGGAGCTTTGGTAAAGTAATAGGAAAGGATAGATATATATGAATAAAGATGATAACAATTCTAATATCATTAATGAAGCTATAATTTTTGCTGTAAAAGCACATGAGGGTACTTTTAGGAAAGGTAAAAAAACACCATATATTTTTCATCCTTTAGAAGCGGCATCAATAGTATCTACTATGACTGATAGTCCTGATATTATTGCGGCTGCTGTTTTGCATGATGTTTTAGAAGATACAGATATAACCTATGATTATTTAAAAGAGAAATTTGGACATATAGCTGACTTAGTATCATGGGAAAGTGAAAACAAAAGAAGAGATAAGGCTCCTGAAGAAACATGGAATATTAGAAAAAAAGAAACGGTTAAATATTTTCAAACTGAAGTTAACATTGAATCAAAGATAATTGCTCTAGGTGATAAACTAGCTAATATGAGATCAATATATAGAGATTACCAAGTATTAGGTGATAATTTATGGGAAAGATTCCATCAAAAAGATAAAAATAAGCAGGGGTGGTATTACAAGAGTATGGCAGAAGCTTTAAAAGACTTAGAGACTTATCCCGCTTATAAAGAATTTAAGGCTTTAGTAGATTTAATTTTTTAATTCCTTGATAATCAAGGAATTTTTTTATATTCAAATAATAAAGAAATAAACTTAAGAATTTCTTTTTTTAAAGGCTCTTTATCTACACTTAGGGGTAGTAAATTTTGGGGAATATTATAAATATTATTAAAATATAATTGATTGTCAAAAACATCCGATAAATTTATATAATTAATAATTCTACCGTCACTTAATTTGCCTGCTTTAGTAAGGATTTCAAAAACCATTTCTCCATTTTTTTTACTCCAGTTTAACTTATAATTAAAATCATTGACTAGGCTATCGTATTTGTTAATATTGTAAGTTGAAGCATCAATAAAAAGCCTATTTTTATTAAGTCTAATAGAATTATCATTGAAGAAAATATCAATCATATATTGTTTGTAGGATACATTTATATTATCAAGATAATCATAATTAGAAAAAAGTTCAGGTAAGTTAACAACATCTTCATAGTTATGCAACCACATAAGTTCTAAATATTCAATTTTAGGCTTTAATAAATAAGAATTATACAATCGTATAAAATCTTTTCCGCTTATATTATCATTTCTGTTTATTCCTAAAAATTCTTCCATAGTTTTTAATTTTAAATTTTTTGTATTAAAACGGTTGTTGTTTTTTCTAAATATAGAATATAAATCTATTAAACATTTGTTTTCTAAAGATAATTGAAGGTTGTGGTATTTACTTCTATGTTTAATAAACTTTAAATCAAAAGAATTTCCATTGTAGGTAATAATGTATTTCTTCTTTTTTAATAAAGCTAGAAACTCATAAATGACTTGTTTTTCGCTATTTTCTTCTGAGAAAAGTTGTTTGAGATTAAAAGAGTTATTTTCTAAGTACATAACTCCAATCATGACAATTTTTGAATTTTTTGGATTTAATCCAGTAGTTTCAATATCAAAAAATAAGCTTTCTTTAAAAAGCGGATTATTTTTTTTGAAATCATCTATTTTGCTTTCGTTAATAATCATATTTTTCCTTTCAATTATGTCTTTTAATAAAGATAAAATTCTGATAAAATCTTATTATGAAAAATAAACTTGTCTTTACTACTCTATTTTATATTTTAGGAATAATTATATCATACAATGAATTACTGACATTGGGTAAGATTGTTTTGATTTTCCCCATTATTTTTTTGATGGTTATTTTTTTTAGTAAAAATACTCAGAGAAATCTATATTATTTTGTAGTAATACTCCTGAGTATTATTATAGGCTTTTTTATATCAAAAAACAATTCAAACAAAATACTTGATGATTATTATGGCAATCTTGGTATTATAGAGGGTAAAATTATTGAAAAAGATTTGGAGGGTAAAAGTTTTACTGTAAAAACCTATAAACTTACTACTGAAGAAAATACCATAGAAGAGATAGGTGAAAAAATCATTATAAATCTTGATGAAGAATTTAATGTGGATGTTGGAACGAGGATAATTGCTGAAGGTAGAATTTTAGAACCTTTAGGATCTAAAAATAGATTTGTCTTTAATTATAAAAGCTACCTATCAAGAAATAATATAATTGCTAATATGTTTTTGGATAAAGAAGAAATAGAAATCATATCTTCAGGAAATATCATTGATAAAAGCAGGATAAGTATATTAGAGAGAATCGAAGAATTTATCGATGAAAATTTGAATTATGAAAACAGCAGGATATTAAAGTCGGTCATATTTGGAGATACTGAATATTTAGATGATAAGTTTTTACAAGGAGTTAGAAATACTGGAATAGCTCATGTTTTTGCAGTTTCAGGATTACATATTGGTATTTTCATCGCTGTATTTACCTTTATATTCAAGATTCTGGGATTAAATATTAGAAAATGTCAGATAATGACACTGCTATTTTTGTGGTATTATGGTTTTATAATAGGCTTTCCAATATCAATATTAAGAGCGCTAATCTTATTTTCAGTCATAACCCTAGGAAATATTTTGCTTAGAAAAAACTCACCTTTTAATGCTCTAAGTTTTACAGCTTTAATACTACTTATATACAATCCTCACTGGTTATTTGATGCAGGTTTTCAATTATCTTTTATAACTACAATTAATATATATATTTACATATATTACATTAGTCCTCAAATTAAAAGCAAGAATATAAATAAACTTTTATTTATACCCTTTGTTCAAATGGGAATAATACCTATCTTAGCTTTTAATTTTAACTATATATCAATCTTTAGTTTCATTGGGAACTTGATACTGGTTCCAATTTTTTCATTACTTTTAAGTGTTTCAATCGTAGGAATAGTATTGAGTTTTTTAATTATGCCTTTAGCAGAAATAGTTTTTTTATTTATAGATAAAGGTTTTTGGGTATTTAAACTTATACTAGATAAACTATTCATATTTCCATATTTAGGAATAGATACTGCATCCCCAAATCTCAATTTTTTATTCATTTATTATGCGCTTTTACTATATACAATTGGATATAATAATTTTAAAATTGATAAACATATTCATAAATTTATTACATACAGTATAGTTTTATTTGTATTTTTTAACTTATTTATAACAAATTATAATGAAGTTCTTGAAGTATCTTTTTTAGATGTAGGTCAGGGTAATGCCTCTTATATTAAATATAAAGATAAAAATATTTTGATAGATGCCGGAGGTGATGTTTATTCTT
>DPPH01000227.1:2527-4622 GCA_003539375.1 Clostridiales bacterium | reverse complement strand
AACTGCATCATTGAAAGCATACTTAAGAAATATCCTGCTGGATTTTCTAATTCCACTTCAAGAGTTTTTTCGTCTATTGCTCTTACACCTAGTTCTTCTACCGGTACTTCACCTTTATTAACAGCATTTGCATTTTTAAGGGCCATACCTATAAAAGCATATCCACTTGCTGTTTCAGGATCTAAAAGTCTTCTAAAACTGTATTCAAAATCCTGAGCTGTTACTGGTTCTCCATCGCTCCACTGAGCATCTCTTAAATAGAATGTATATACTGTACCGTCTTCAGACATATCCCAATCTTCTGCTATACCAGGTCTCACTTCACCTTGGTATGTTCTTATAAGACCTTCAAATATCTGGTGTCCCACTGTAGCTGACGGTATAGAGTTTGCCAAGTGCTGGTCTAATGTAGGTACATCTGCTGTTAAAGAATATCTAAGGATTTTCTTAGATTCTTCAGCTGGCTCTTCTTCACCTTCTTCGGGTTCTTCACCTTCAGCCGGTTCTTCTGGTTCTTCAGCCGGTTCTTCCGGTTCTTCACTTCCTGGCGTAGTACATCCTACTACTCCAAAAGCTAAAATAATGATTAACATCCATGCTAATAATTTTCTTCCTTTCATTGTTCCCTCCTATAAAATTTAAATAAATCTATGTTAAAGTTCTAATAAATGTCTGGGCGAATTAGTTAGAACTTCACATCCATCTTCTGTAACTAATACCTGGTCTTCTACTCTCATTCCTCCCCATCCTGGAATATAGATTCCAGGTTCTAAGGTGATTATGTTGTTTGTTTTAAGTACGTTCTTCGAGTTTGGTCCCAAAAAAGGTGTTTCGTGTACAGCCAGTCCTACTCCATGTCCTACTCCAGAGTAGTGATAATCAAAATATTCAGTATTTTTCATAACTTTCAAAGACGCTTCGTAGAGTTCCTGGCCAGTAGCTCCAGCTTTTACCGCATCAATCATATCCTGCTCCGATTGCTGGGCTATTTCAAATACTTCTTTTTGTTTTTCAGAAGGTTTTCCAAGAACAAGGGTTCTGCTCATATCGGAAAGATAACCTTTGTATCCTGCACCAAAGTCCATAAGTACTATATCCCCTTCTTTAACCTTTCTTTCTGAAGGAATCCCGTGGAGAAGGGAGGTCCTAGGTCCAGAGATCAATATATTTTCGTAGTTTCTAGCATCAGAGCCTTCTATTTTTAGAAAATATGCAAGTAAGGCTGATAGCTCTTTTTCTGTCTTTCCTACTTTAATTTCTTTGATTATTCTATTAAATGCCCTATCTCCTATTTCACAAGCTTTTCTAGAATATTCTACTTCTTCAGGTTTTTTTATACTTCTTATTTCTTCTACTATTCCTTCTAAAGGAATTAGTTCTGCTTTTATATCCTTTGCGATTTTATTGTAGTAACTCAGAGTAATGCTGTGACTTTCAATTCCTAACCTATCAATACTTTCATCTTTTACAATTTTAGAAACTGCTCCTGCAAAACCACCCTCTACACCTCGCCAGTTTAAAACTTCAAAGCCAGGACACTCATCTTCTGCCTGCTCAGTATACCTAGGATCAGTGAGGAAGTAATTTTTATTTTTCGTAATTAACAAATAAGCATCGTCGCTGGTGTATCCGCTTAAATATCTTACGTTAAATATGTCGTATATTAATAATCCGTCTATTCCATTTTCTTCTAACATTCCTATAATTTTGTCTGTCATAAATTTCTCCTTTTAAGTTTTACTGTTTAAATAAATTGCAACTATTATGCCAGAAGTTCTAAAATATTTATAATGTAGGTGTATGTATTGTATTTTCAATACATAAAAAAATAACGCCCATTTCTTCTTGATAGGCGTTATCATTGGTTTTGTATGTATATTTTTACAGTTGTACGTTTTTGGGCAGTATGTTATATTTTTTTACTATTCAGCTTTGTATTTTTCTACTATATTATATTTATCTATCTTGTTACTTAAAGTTTGTCTTGGGATTTTAAGTAGTCTAGCCGCTGCTGACTTGTTACCGTCAGTTTCTCTAAGGGACTCTACTATCAATTCTCTTTCTATTTTTTCTACCACTTCATTTAAAGGCTGTA
>DPPH01000227.1:0-2216 GCA_003539375.1 Clostridiales bacterium | reverse complement strand
TTTTTCTCTTTATTTTTTTGATTTTCTTTATAGTTTATAATTTTATCTGGAAGATCTTCTAAAGAAATTTTTCTACTATCAGAGAAGTTCATGATGTTTTCTATAGTGTACTTTAATTCTCTTACATTACCAGGCCATGAATAATCTTTAATTAGCCTTAAAGCTTTTTCTTCTATTTCTTTTATATTTTTATTAAGAGTTTTGTTGTAGGCCTTTATAAAGTAATCCGTCAGCACCGGTATATCTTCTTCTCTATCTCTGAGAGGAGGTAGTTTGATTGATAATACGTTTAATCTATAGTACAAGTCTTCTCTTATGAGATTTTTTTCCAATGCCAAATCTACCGGTACGTTTGTAGCTGTAATTATTCTTACATCTACTTTCTTAGATTCTCTCCCTCCTATCCTTCTTATGATTCCTTCTTGAAGGACCCTTAAAAGCTTAGCCTGAAGATTTATGTCCATAGAGTTTATCTCATCAAGAAATAAGGTTCCTCCATCTGCTAGTTCGAAAAGTCCTGGTTTTTCTCTAGCTCCAGTAAAACTTCCTGATGTGGTACCAAAAAGTATTCCTTCTAGAAGGTCTTTTGGGATAGCAGCACAGTTTTGGGCAATAAAGGGGTTTTTTCTTCTGTTGAAGCTGCTGTTGTGTAGGGATTGGGCAACGAGTTCTTTCCCCGTACCAGTCTCTCCCTGTATTAATACTGAAGATGAGCTATCTGCTACTCTCAGTATTTTTTTCTTTATATCTTTGATATGCTGACTCTTCCCAATGATATCATTAAGGGTGTATATAGTACCATTGTCTTTATATTCTTCTAAGATAATATCTTTTTTTTGTTCTTCTTTTTGCAGTTCTATAATATTTTTTGAAATTTTTTCGTAATTATTTATGTCTTCGAATATTTCAAGTGCACCTATTAATTTTCCATCTTCGTGTAAAGGTAATGTGGTGGCGATAGAGGTAACTTTATTTCCCTTATATGTATAAAAGGTTTGGATTTCGTTTATTCTTGGCAATTCATCCTCTAAAACTTGATAGATGGTGCTGGTTTCTTCTGTCATATTGCTAAATATATCTAATATATTTTTTCCTACAGCATATTTTGATTCTGTTTCAAATATTATCCCCTGAGGATCTCTTAAATACATTACCTTTGCATTTTTATCTACAACTAGAAGGCTCTGGGTTTTGTATTCTAAAATTGCTTCTGCTAGTATTTTCCATTTTTCCACCAAACCACCTCCTTCTGTTTATGTAGATAAAGAATTTTATATAATTATCATCTCTTTTGTGAAGTTATTTAATCTTACTGGTTTTCCATCTTCTATTATAACTATATCTTCAATCCTTACTCCGAATTTATCTTTCATATATATACCAGGTTCTATACTGAAGGCCATACCGTTTTCTAAAATAAGATTATTGTATCCAGTTATATATGGAGCTTCATGAACTGAGTATCCTATGCCGTGACCTAATCTTGTCGTAAAGTATTCTCCATATCCTTTTTCTTCAATTATTTTTCTAGCTGCATTGTCTACTTCTTTTGCCACTATACCATTGCTTGCTAGGGATATACCTTTTTTGTTTGATTCTAGGACAGTATTGTATACTTCTACTTCTTCTTCCGATGCTCCTCCTACAAATACGGTTCTGGTCATGTCGGAAGTAAGTCCTTTGTATTTTCCACCTATATCCATGAGTACTACGTCTTTATTTTTTACTACACCTTTAGTTCCTGAATAGTGAGGAAGAGCTGTATGAGGGCCGCAGGCTACTATTGCGAATTCACAGACCATATCTTTTTCTTCAAATAAGCATTTTACTCTTTCAACTATTTCTCCTTCTGTCATTCCCGGTTTAATAAAGTCTATAACCTCTTCCATTACTTCGTCGGTTTTTCTTCCAGCTTCTTTTAGAAGTTTGATTTCTTCTTCAGTCTTTATTATTCTCATATCTTCAAGAATGCTTTTGCCGTTTTTGAATTTTACATCAATTTTTTCCATTACATCAAGAATATTAAAAGCTCTTGCTGTAGAGTTAACTCCTATAGTTTTTCCTATTAAATCTTTTTCTTCCATTAAGTTTTGTAAGTCTTCTACAAAACCTTTGTTGTCTAGCCATGAATATACCTTTTGTCTAGGTAGGTTTTCTTCTACTTCATCTCTTGTAAGTCTGTTGCAAAAGTAAAAATAGTCCCCGTCTTCTTTTAC
>DPPH01000010.1 GCA_003539375.1 Clostridiales bacterium | reverse complement strand
ACGACAAAGAAAGAAAGGCTTATCAACAAGGATAAGCCTTTTTTATTTAAACTGCTACCATCATTTCTATTTCAACCTGAAAATCGTTGTGTAAATCTCCAGTTGGTACAATAGCTCTGGCTGGTTTATGGTCCCCAAAGTATTTTGCATATTCTTCATTTACTTCATCCCAATATTTCATATCTGGTATATAAACTGTGGCTTTTATTACATTATCTTTTGTAGTTCCTGCTTCTTTTAGTATAAGATCGATGTTTTTAAGTATTCTTTCTGTTTCTTCTTTAGGTGTGCCAAGTAGATCTTTTCCCGTATCAGGGTCAACTGCTATTTGGCCTGAGATATATAAAATCCCATTGTGTATAATTGCTTGAGAATAATGACCCTTTGGTTTTAATTCGTTATCTGTTTGTATTATTTTCATTTTTGTATCCTCCTATAAAAATTTGTAGTTGTATTTATCAAAAACTTCTCTTGGAAGTTCCATTCTTACCGTCATTAGCGGATCAACAATTTGATTGATTCTTAGGTTTCCAATTAAAGATAGTAGGTTTCCAGCTTCTTTTCTACTAATATCTAAGTTATTTACTAAAAATTCAAACATACTATCGGTAGATTTAACAGCTGCTTCATCAAGGGTCTCTGCTGAATATATAGTCATAAATAAATCTTCAGTAGTTACAGAAGGAGTTGGAATTCTGTATTCTTTAAGTACTGTAACTTTAACCTCTACTTCTCCATTCATTTCCAAACCGCTTATAGATACTTCACCGTCTCCCATTACTCCGTGTATATCTCCCATAGATAATAAGCCACCTTCTACATTTGATTTTAAATACAAAGTAGCACCTTTTGTAATTCTTTTACAGTCCATGTTTCCTCCGTGGTAGTCAGGAGTCGAATTTTTTATGCTTTCATTTTTAGGTGCTAGACCTATTACACCTACCATAGGATTTAGAGGAATTGATATCTTATCATTAAATACAGCCTTATTGTTTTCAATAGGTATAACGCTGCATTCTAATTTATCCCACTTATCTTTTAGTGCTCCTGCTCCTGGTCTTGAAGTCATAACCCCTTGGTCTTCTACTCTTATATCAAGGATCTCAACTTTTACAATATCTCCCTCTTCTACACCTTCAATATATAGAGGTCCCGTTGAAGGATTATTAAATGTCCAGTCAACCTCACTCATGTCCTGGTCTTCTTTTATTATTTGATTGCCGTAGCAGTTTAAACATTCGAATACTATACTTTCTCCAGATTTTATTTTTTCTACGGGTTCATGGTCCTTTGACATTTCTAATATGCAGCTTTCTCTTTTTATTATCTTCATACTATCTCCTCACTAAAAGTAATTTGAATCTTTATATTAAATTTTATCAGTAGGAGAGGGTAATGTCTATCTATTTAATTAAAAAAGGAAAGAAACTCAAAGTTCCTTCCTTTTTGTAATGATATATAATTAATTAAAGATTTGATTACTACATCTCATCCTTAATATAATTATAGACTTTTAATGCATGACCCTTTGCTCTTACATTCCTAAATTCTTTTTGTATTTTACCTTCTTTATCAACTATAAATGTGGATCTCTGAACTCCCATAGTCTTTTTACCGTACATATTTTTCTCTCTCCATACATCGTAAGCTTCATGTACTTTTTTATCTTCATCACTTAGTATTATATACGGAAATTCATATTTTTCACTAAAATTTTTATGGGATTCTAATCCATCCCTGCTTATGCCAAAAACTTCAAATCCTAATGAACGTATTTCATCGTATATTTCCTTGAATTCACAAGATTCTGTAGTACATCCTGAAGTATTATCCTTTGGATAGAAGAAAAGTACTACACCACTCTTACCTTTGTAGTCAGATAATTTATATGTATTTTCATCATTTCCTAAAAGCTCAAAATCAGGAGCTTTATCTCCTTTATTAAAAAAATCTTTGTTAGCCATATTTATTCCTCCTTAAATTTATATATAAGTTTTACCCTTTATATTATAATTTATGCATTTTCATTTATAAATCTCCCAACTGCGTAACCAGAAGAGAAAGCCCACTGTATATTGTAACCACCGGTATCTCCGTCGATGTCCATTACCTCTCCTGCAAAATAGAGATTTTTAATAAATTTCGATTCCATGGTTTTTCTGTTTATTTCATTTAAATCTATTCCACCGGAAGTTACCATAGCAAGGTGGTAATCTCCAAGTCTATCAACCTTTAAATTCATCTCTGTTAAATTTTCGATTAATTTCTCTCTCTGGTCTTTGGTTATTTCAGCACATATTTTATCTTTTTTTATTCCAGAAATTTCAATAATTTTTTCTCCAAGTCTGTTAGGTATATTCAAATCAGATATAAATGTCTTAATATACTTAGAGCCGTAATTTTGAAGAGAATCTATAACTTCTTTTCTGAAAAATTCTTTATTTTTATCATGCAGAAAATTAATTTTCAATATATCTCCAGGATTTACATATCTGGAAAAATCTAAAACTACCGGTCCCGAAAGGTTTATGTGAGTAAAGAGCATATCTCCTATGGTTTCCTTAATCTTCTTACTGTCTCTCCATAGACTAAGACCTACTTTTACTGATATACCGGATAAGTTTTTAAAACTGTAATCTTTTACATACATAGGTGTAAGAACCGGTTTTGGTTTCACAATTTTGTGTCCGAATTTTTCGGCTACAGTAAATCCATCCCCTGTTGAACCAGTATTTGGATAGGATTTGCCTCCTGAAGCTATTACTAAATTTTTTGCTTCATAATCTTTACCAGATGTTTTTACTATAAACTTTTCTAGCTTGTCCTTATACTCTACATCTAAAACTTGGGTATTATATTCAACTTTTACATTATTTTTCTTTAGCCCATTAAGTAGAATATTTAAAACATCTTCAGCTTTTCGGGTTTTTGGAAATATCTTTCCTGATTCTTCAATTTCCATTTCTAATCCTCTTTTTTCGAAGAATTCAACTAAATCCTCATTAGTAAAACCATATAAAGTATTTCTCAGATATCTTTTCTTATCTCCATATTTATCTAAAAAGTCACTTATATTCCCTGAGTGAGTAATATTGCACTGACCACCACCTGAAATAAGGAGTTTTTTTCCTGCTGATGATTTTTTTTCTAAAATTACAGTATCTAATTTTCTACCATCAATATTTATGCCAGTAAATAGCCCTGCTGGTCCTGATCCAATTATCACTACATCTTTTTTTATCATAGTATCTCTCTTTCTTAATTATTAATAATTATATAATATCAGAATAGGAGTGATTGTTAAACATATAAAAATAGAGCACTTGCGTGCCCTATTAAGATTCTTCGTTAAGATCCTTCAATAGATACTTGATTCTGCCATTTTCAGGATGACTTTTCAACTACTTTTTAATATCTTTGAAAACATGCTCCTGGTCCAAATCCTCTGCCTCTAGGAACAAAGTTATCTGAATCTAAATCAAAGTTTTCTCCGAAGTTATCAATTGCTTCTTTTCCTTCTTCCTCAGTAAGGATTCCTTCTTCAACGAAGTATTCTATTCTCTCTTTATGTCTTTCTTCCATGTATTCATAAAGTTCTTCTTCATCTATATCGAATTCTTCCATAAATTCTTCAGAATACATATATCCATGAGGTCCATATCCTACAAACTCATCATCTGAAAACATGTGACCGGGACCGTATCCTACAAAATCTTCGTCGTTAAACATATGTCCCATGCCGTACCCAAATCCTCTTCCAAATCCATTGTCGTACCCTTCATCTATCACAGAGCCTCTAGGATTAAATCCCATTGCAAATACTGTAATACTTCCAAGTACTAAAACTACTAAAGCTATTGATATAATTTTTTTCATTTCTATTCACTCCTTAAGTTATTTTCTTTTCTTTCTATGTATATATAATAACTTCTAAATGTGAAGGATTTATGACGAATCGAGTAGCTAGAAAACAGGATAATTAGTCCTGTTTTCTTTGCTCTCACAGAACCGGACTTACGTTTGCCGTATCCGGCTCCTGAAATTTCTCTCCGAATTAATAGTAATTCGACAACAACCCAACTTCGTATTGATGCACATCAATGAGTCCTAGGTCTTCAAAATATTGGTTAGGTAATATTTGATGTATGATGTGGACGTTTGAATTCTTCCACTTTGTTACAGCCATCTTCAACCCATTCCCTTTGATGCCACGCTTTCTCATTTCTTTATGCATTGCCTTGTATGTTTTCCATTGTTTCATTTTTACCATTCTTAATCTTCTGCGTAACCATCCCATAAAGTCCTTTAAAAAACTCTTGATATTGGCTACACGATAGTAATTCATCCATCCTCTTAGGACTGGGTTTAGCTCTTTTATGACTTCTTCAAGCTTTCTCCCGGAATTTCTCCTTGTAATTCTTCTCACTTTGTCTTTGAAGCGTTTTATCCTTTTAGGATTGACACCAAGTGTTTTACTGCGAATTACAAATCCTAGAAAAGCTACTCCTTCATTCATATTTGTCAGTTTGGTTTTCATGTCGTTGACTTTTAGCTTCAATTCTCTTTCTAAGACTTTTGTAGCATATACTTTGTAATTTCCTGCTGTTTTCTTATCCTTTGCAAAGATAAGAATATCATCAGCATATCGTACTATTCTTACGCCTTTACTCATCATCTTTTGGTCGAATTGATTAAGGTAGATGTTACTAATTAACGGCGAAATGACACCTCCTTGCGGAGAGCCGACTTCTGTTTCGCTGAAATTATCTCTATGCATTACACCTGATTTTAGAAATTTCCTAATCAAATCTAACACCCGACCATCGCTTATTAGCTCCGATACGGCTCCCATAATAATTTCATGGTCCAGGGTATCAAAGCACTTGCTTAAGTCCATATCTACTACATGCTCTAAGCCATATTTGTTCATAAATCGTTCTGCTTTTGCCACTGCCTGATGCTGTGAATGCTTGGGTCGATATCCATAGCTTGATGGATGAAAGGTTGGGTCAAAGATTGGTTCTATGATATTTACAATGGCTTGTTGTACCACTCTGTCCTTTACTGTGGGAATTCCTAATAATCTTGTCCCACCATCTGGCTTTTCAATTTCTACTCTTTTTACTGGACTGGGTACATACTCGTTGGTTTTCAGTCTTTCATGAAGAAACTCAATATTTAGGTCTATTTTATCCACAAAATCCGAAACAGTTTCCCCATCTATTCCAGGAGCTCCATTGTTTCGTTTTACACGTTTAAAGGCTAGTTCTAAATTTTCTTTTCGATAGATTTTATCTATAAGGCTGTACCATTTCTTCATGTTTTCCCTCCTTTGTTGCTGTATCTTTCAGCACCTCTTGCTTGAGCTATATGTTCTTCATTAGGTTTACTAGACGTCTCTAGCTCTATGGCAATCTTATCTTTGTTCCCCTAATTACTCCATATCTGTGTCATCAAGATGGTTCGCAAGTTCTTTTATGCCAACCATTCGTATCTTCCAGCATTTCAGCTTTCTTTTAACACTTTCACTCTTACTTGAAGTTCCTTCCAATACACTTTGAAATCTCTTCTGCCCTTCGCATCTACCATAGGCTTTTGTTCTACGGCATCCACATCAACCATGTGATGTGTCACCTATATTTTCTCCTCCGGTCTATTACTAGCCTTCATTGGTATAGGTTTATTAACTACTACGGCTTCATCTGCATACTGCACTCTCATTTCACTCCTTGCTTTCGCTTGTGGGTGAAACTTACAGCTTCGAATACAGTACTTCCAAGGTTAAGTTGCTCCGCCTGTTGTTAAAACAACCATCATAGCACATGTAGTTAAGCTAATTTTAGGACGTTCCCACTTATTGGAGGGTTATCCACTACATACGCCAACATTGGTTCACTTTCGTTCCGCTCCAACAACCGCCATCAGCTTCCTTCAGACCCTTTCGTCGCCGAAAACGCCCTTGCCTACAGCTTGTCTTCCCATTAGCTAGGTGACAGGTTTTCTTTCAAACCATCGGCTCGGCAACATGCCTCGCAAACAATAAAGCCCATCACAATGTGATAGGCAAGTAAGGCTACATATGTAGTTTTGAAAATCTGCTCGGTAGCAAAGTATTGATCCTCCGTATAAAGCTGCTCCAGTTGCTTTGCCGACAAATCGGAAAAGGATACTTCCCGGCTACGTTGTCGTTTCAGCTCATCATAGAAGTCCCTTGCCTCATGCTTTAGTATCTTTTTGCAGAAACTGTCAAAGGCGTGTTGCTTGCTTTGTTCGTGATTATTGGGTTTCACATTCTCACCCCCTTTCGGGCGGTGACTCCGCTGCTCCCCTTTCGCCACTATTACGGTGAGAATATTGAAAATGCAAAACTTACAGAAAAATTTCCGAGATTTTTTTAAATTAAACGCAAAAATACCCGGCTGAAAGCACAGTCGGGCATGAGTAAAACTATTAACCATTAAGTAATATTGTATATTTTTATATCCGCAACGATAATATATGACTTGAGGATATAGGACTTTTTGATAAGCAAGTTTTAGAAGAACAGTAATAATAAAAAATTGACACAGCACACCTCTTGACATCGTCCTATCTCTAAAAATCATTTTTTAGAAAAACCGACGACTAAGTTTTATTTTTTATAAAACAAACAAAAGTATTTTAGATTGAATATAATTTCAATTAGGCGGCACACCCAGACCAGACACTATATCAATAGAAAAAGCCGGTAATATATGATTATGAAAATCACATATTATCGGCTCTGCGTCTATGCATCTGGCTCTTTGATAACTGACATGTTAAATTGTTGTATATGTACAAGAGTTTCTTGTTTACATTTTGGGCAATATAGTGGAAAACACTTTAATACTGTATCTTCCCTTATACGGATTCTCGTTTTATTGGCGCAGATAGGACAACATACCCATTTTGATTTTTGCAACTAGTCTCCCCCCTTTTTTTATTTTCTCCAGTATGCTTTTCGTATTTAATAAAACGTCTAAAATATCATTTCAAATTAGTGAAGATTGCAACACTTTACTCTATCACTATATAATTTGTACATTATAACATCTAAAATCGAGAAAATATTTAAGGTACATATATTAACCATAATTATTAAGTACCGCATAGGCTTTTTGCTTTAATTTAGTTTTTGCAACCAAGAGTCTCGATTATTTCGATGATTTCTTCATCTAAGTAAGCACTATTCTAGCTTGAATAGACTCGAGAAAAGAAATAGATTGAGTTTACCAGATCAAGGTTACAGATTAGTTTTCAAACATTAAATTCACTTGATTTTGGATATAATTATCTATATAGTAATGTTAGTTTTGTATAGAAGCAAGATAAATACCAGCCAAAAATATTTCTGGAGTAACAGTTAAGTCTGCAAACCTACTTCTATTTACTCTCTTCATTAAAAGTAAATTATGATACTAGTGTAATTCCATTTATAATTAATATCGTAATAATTAATCCAGTAATCCCAACACTAGTTGCACTATATATCCAAAGTTTTGCTCGATTAAACTTTAGTGCTTTAGCAATAACACCTATTGTCCAAACACCTGCTAAAGGAGTTAACAAAAGTATAACCCATGCACCATGCTTTTCTATGCGATTCTCCCATTTTCCATTTAGACTTTTTTCCATGATTTTTTTCATGAAATTAAATTTCATTAACCATTCATAGCATATATCCACAAACGGAATAACCATCCAATTTCCTAGTGAAGCCCATAAAAAAGCGTCAAACCAATTTAGCCCGGCTGCAAAACCTGCAGGTATTGCAATATAAATTTCAAAATAAGGAAAAAAACCTATGAACCAAGTTGAAAATGCTGCTCCAATATACTTAATAATTTCCAAAATTAAACCTCCAATCAAGTTTATTTAATTTTTAACTGCAAACACCTTTCCAAAAATATCTCCATAAATGATTCAATTTTTCATTACAATTTTGATTTGCTAATGAATCAATATATAAGTTTTCCAACAACATACGATATACACTTATGGCAGACGTTATCTCTTCTTCTGCCAACATTTTTTGTTTAGCACAATCAATAAAAATTCGTGATACTGTGTCGTCAATAAAATTATCATATTTTGCTAATAATTTATCTACAAGCGACAATAATTCACTGCTAGATAAAATTGCAACGCGCTTGCTGAAAGCTATCTCATCAGCGGTTAAAAAATCACTTTCTAGACAGACAGTTTTAAGCAAAATAAAAAGTTGTTCATCTAATGGTTTATCCCTCTCTACTTCAAGCAATTGTTTTATAGCAACGATACATTTATCTAGTATTTTTTCACAGGCAATAGTAAATATTTCATTTTTTCCACTGTAGTGGGTATAAATAGAACCTTTCTTTATGCCAACTTGCTTTGCTAGATAGTCAACAGAAGTTCCTTCAAATCCATTTTCACCAAAGGATTTTATAAATTCTTCAATAATTAAATCTTTTGTTTTCATAATTCACCATCCTTAATACTAACTACCGGTAGTTATTATTTTATACTAGGTGATTCCATTTGTCAAGTAATAGTGGTGATTTGCATCTTACGGATAACCTAATCTATGTGGAATCATCTATGAATAGCGTTAGTTTCTCATATAGAAAATTAAACAAAGTTTCGGAATTAGATAAATCTAATTCCTCTATAGATTGCAATTTGAATAATACTGACCCGAGTGTAAATGTAAAAAAGAAGAATTCTTTGCATGAGTGTTCAATTATTTTGACTGGGTGAGGCCTTTAAAAGATAAAAAGCCACTTCTTCTATGTATATCTAGAAAAAAATCTATCCCTGTGTATCTATTTAAAGATCGTTAGTATCCGTATATAATCAGATTTTACTTATGATTACTAATTTATTGATAAGAGCTAATTTCATTTTCTACATTTAATAACTACCACGTAACTTATACCATTTTCTTTTAGATAAACTATTAGTCAATTTAGCACTTATTTACTTGGCAAGCAGGGCAAGGTGGTACACACCTTGCATTTTTGCTTGTTGGGGAGTATCCCCAATCCCCATTGAACACACAATAACTTGTGTGGCTACGCTCCCTTTGGGAGCTAAAAAAACACAGGAATAGATTATCTCTGTTCCTGTGTTTTTTCTTTTTTATCACTCTCATAATTTCCCCCTAAAAGGCGATCAACATTTGTCTTTGCAATCAGGATATTTTGCTTTTCTTTTTTTATGGAATGGTACTGTGCATAAGCTTTATTCTTTGCAGAAAGCAATTCGGAACACTCCATTTGTAAGTCTTTAACAGTAGGTAATTTCTTACTCTCTAAGTTGTCAAAAGCCACCTTTGCCGCTTTATGCAAAAGCAAATCAGCAGTATGCTCTTCATAGAATTTTTTAGAGTATCCTGACTTACGATAAGCCGTGTAAACCTCACGGGTTTTGGAATAGTTGATGATATGAGTTTTAAGACTTGCTATCTCTGTCATACGCTTTTCGACAGCTTTAATTTGAGCAGACAACTGATTGAAATTATCCGTAATATCCTGTGCTTTTTTCTCTAAATCTTCATAGATAAGCAGATTATTTTCCGTTAGATAATTGATGGTCTGTGCCATCTGTTTGAGATTAAAAATCTTTGCCCACCGCTCATAGCCAGCACCTTTTCCTAACTGTAATTTTGCCTGTATATCCACTAAAAGATTAACTGTAGATTTTGACCTTTCATTTACTCTCTTTTTATCAACAAAAGATTTGTTACCATGAATACCAGCCTTTATTTCTTCCTCAGAATATCCATTCCCTAAAGAACGCAGGCGAATGAATTTCTTTTGACGTTCACTCTTAAAACTGATGTGCTTTCCTGACTTTATTTCATAGCCTGCCAGTTTCATTTCAGATAAAAATTCATCAAAATCAGCAGGATTTTTTCTGAGTATTTTATCAATGGAATTTCTTAATTTTTCAGAATGAGCAACAGGGTTTTTATCTCCAAGCCATTTACCATAATGGTTTTTTCCTCGCTTTGGATTTTTGTCGCCTTGCTCATTATCTCCTCCCGAATGGGAGGATTTTTTTCAAAATCAAACAGCCAGTATATATTTTAATGCCCCTGCATTTTGATAAAATATTTTCAAAATGTTTAGGGGTGATTTTTTTGTTTGTCTATCATGACTTTGGTATTTCTGTTAAGGAATATGAAGCCCGGGGTAAGAAAAATGATTTTCCTGTAATTGACCAATGTCCTCATTGTAAGGGTCGAATTAGATTGCACCGGCACGGGTTCTATTGGCGCAATGCTATTGAAGAAGGTCAGTACAGAATACCTATTTGTCGGCTGAAATGTCCTTCCTGTAAGCAAGCGCTCTCTATCTTGCCAACTTTTCTTTTAGCATACTTTCAATACACAGTTAACGTTATCTTTGAGAAGTTGGAGAGTTTAATGATTAAAGGGAAAATTAGCGGCTATCATCAATTGGCACTGTTTTATCGTAAGCGATTTCTAAATCGATTAACCCAGATAGAGATGTTCTTCCGAGATGATGGATTTAGGGGTATCTTGCCTAAAAATACAAAAGAAAAGGCCACAAAATTGTTAAGAATGATCCTCGCTTTGGGGAAAGCAACCTTCGTAAGAAGGTCCAGGGGACATTTCTCATACAACTTTATGGCACTTTAATTGTACCATAGCCCTGACCTTCAAAAAAGATTTAACTATTTCCACAAACCTTTTGCATAGATATATTCTCTGTATCCTTTTAAAATGGAAATGATAGGTTAACCGGTTAGCCTCCTAGTACAAGGAGGGATTTTAAATGACTGAAAAGGATCGTGAGAATATCGCTTTGTTCCGTTACGGACTTATTGCACCCATTTTAAATGGACAAGTCAATTGCCAAAAGGATTATCTGGCAGAGATATGCTCCCAAATTCATCAGGTTCCTTACTATGGTCCCAAGGAATTTACCCCCAAGACTCTTTCCTGCTGGCTTTTGGATTATCGTCGTGAAGGTTTTGATGGTTTAAAACCTAAAAGACGCTCGGACCGTGGCCAATCCAGAAAACTTAGCCGGGAATTTGAGGAGCATTTACTTGCCCTGCGCCAGGAGGAACGGGGGCTGCCTGTTTCTGTCTTTTATGATCAGTTGGTAGATAAAGGTGAAATCTTACCTAAGGAAGTATCCTATACTACCGTTTACAGGCTATTAAAGAAACAAGGTATGATAGGCAAGGAAATTTCTAAAGCTCCTGAGCGAAAGCGCTTTGCCTATGATACGGTTAATACCCTTTGGCAGGGCGATATGTCTGTTGGGCCCTACTTAATTGTTGATGGTAAAAAGCTTAGAACTAATCTTTTCGCTTTTATTGATGATTGTTCTCGTGTCGTACCTTTTGCCCAGTTCTTTTTTTCTGAGAAATTTGACTCTCTAAAAGCTGTCTTTAAGGAAGCCTTAATTCGTAGAGGCATTCCTAAGATTGTCTATGTTGATAACGGTAAAATTTACCGTTCCGATACCTTCCAAGTAGCTTGTGCCAGCTTGGGTATTGCTCTTACCCATACCCAACCGTACGACGCAGCTAGCAAAGGGAAAATTGAAAGGCTCTTCGGTACGGTAAAAACCAGATTTTTGCCTTTATTAAAACTGAGGCCTGCTCGTACTATTGAGGAATTAAACCAAAGGTTCTGGCAGTGGCTGGAGGAGGATTATCACCGCAAACCCCATGCTTCTTTGGGTATGACTCCACAGGATGTATATCTTTCTCAGGTCAGCAGGATACGTATGGTAGAAGACCCGGCTTCTTTAGACCCGTTATTTCTAAAAAGGGATTATCGCAAGGTCAAGCATGACAGCACCATCTCTGTTAATTCTCTCCTATATGAGGTTCCACCTCGCTTCATCGGTCAACGAATTGAAGTTCGTTATGATGATGACAAGGTCTATATTTACGAGGATGGCGTATCTGTTGCTAAGGCTGTTTTAGTTAACTTTTCTGATAATGCCCATGTTAAAAGGGATCGTTCTATTTCTTTTAGGAATATGTCCATGGACAAGGAGGTTTAACCTTATGTATCAAACTTTTTATTCTCTAGCTAGGACTCCTTTTGCCAAGGAGATTAAATCTCCTGATTCTTTCCCTTCCGGTCCGTATCAGGAGATGAGTGCCCGGTTGGATTACATGAAGAAAACTAGGGGTATGGGGCTCTTAGTTGGTGAACCGGGTGCTGGCAAAACCTTTGCTCTTAGGGGTTTCGCTGAAAGTTTAAATCCTTCTCTGTTTAAGGTTATCTATTTTCCCCTATCTACCGGAACGGTAATGGACTTTTACCGTGGTTTAGCCGTTGGATTAGGGGAAGATCCTAAGTCTCGTAAGGTTGATCTTTTCCATCAAATCCAACAGGCTATTAAGGTCTACTTTAAGGAAAGAAAAATTACTCCCGTATTTATTTTGGATGAGATGCAGATGGCTAAGGATGCCTTTTTGAATGACCTTAGTATTCTTTTTAACTTTGATATGGATTCGGAGAATCCTTTTATCCTCATTCTTGCTGGCTTACCTCATCTTTTGGACAGGCTCTCTTTAAACCATAACCGTCCGCTTTCGCAGCGAATTATGATGCGTTACAAGGTGGAGCCGTTAACAAAGGATGAAGTGGCTCGCTACATAGCCCACCATATGCAGTTAGCTGGAGCTAATCACACTATCTTCAATGATTCTGCAATACAGGCCATCACTTCTCTATCCCGTGGCTGGCCCAGACTGATTAACAAGATAGCTACCCATTCTTTGCTTGCCGGATACCAAGCAAGGAAGGAACTGATTGATGAGGAAGTGGTCCGTCTGGCTGCTGAAGAGGCTGGTATTTAATATGATAACCGGTTGGGTGAAAACCCCCGGTTTTCTCTTTATTTCGGATACCTAAATACCGTGCAAATGTGAAAGATTATTGAACATCTTCCGAAATATTTTGAAATCCTTTCACATTACGCTGGCATCATTGCTAATTTATTTTGCAAAGGAAGTGCCGGAGTAATTTGCAAAATCACACTATATCCTTGAATGTTACTTCA
>DPPH01000232.1 GCA_003539375.1 Clostridiales bacterium | reverse complement strand
GGATACATATGCATCATTTGAGTAACAAACAACACTGTATCTCTTTCCATTTGCTCAGCCATTCTCAAAGCATCACCGTATTTTTTCTTTTTATCACCTTCATGCTTTTCAGTGACAGCAGTCTTAACTAGTAGTTCAGCATATTCTGCTTCTTCATCGTCAAATTCAGCTTCAAGTCCGTCACCGTGTTTCTTTAAAAGTTTTGTGTACATTTCCTTGTGTTTTCCTTCTTCTTCAGCCATTCTTTTAAATAAAGCTTTGGCTTTTTCGTCAGGGGCGTTTTCTGCAAGTTCAGCATAATGTTCTTGTGCTTCTTCTTCCATTGTTACGAAAATATTTAGAAATGATTTTCCGTCAAATGTTTTCATATAATACCCTCCTAAAATAAATATATATAAATAATCTTACATACATATTTTACCTTATTTCAGAAGTTTTATTCATTTTTTTACAATTTAAGAAAAAATTAAGATATTAGGCGTATAGTATAAATATAAAATGGTACGGAGGTATGAATATGAGCAAAATAAAAAGCAAAAAGAAGCTGGCAGTAATTCTTATTATAATTTCAGCTTTAGCGATATTTGGATTCATTCAATTTAGAAGAGCAAATCAACAAAATATTTTAGAAACTCAGATAAATCAGGTTGAGTATACAGTAGAAAAAGGAAGCATAAAAAAATCTATTACAGGAAGTGGAAGTGTAAAATCTTCAGACAGCAGGACAATCCTTTCAGAGATGGAAGGTATTATAGAAGAAATTTATGTGGAAGAAGGTCAGGAAGTTAATAAAGATGAAATTCTTGCTCTATATGAAATTGAAAGCGATACATCAGAAGAATTAAATCTCGAAACACAAAAATTCAATCTACTAAAATCACAAAACAACCTTAAGGAACTTTATGAAAAACAAAATGACTTAGAAACATATTCAGAATTTTCTGGAGTAGTAACCTTACTAGTTGAAGAAGGAGATGAAGTAAGTCAAAATATGAAAATTGGAGAACTTAAGGAAACTGGTGTTATAAACTTTCAATCATACTTTACTAAAAATCAAATAGAAACTATGGATATCGGTGATGAAGCCGATGTTTTTATAAACTCTTCTCTTGTAACCCTAAAAGGAGAAATTACTCAAATTGATAAAACACCTGTACCTACTGGGAGTAATTCAATAGGATATTTAGTTGAGGGTAAAATTAACTATGATGGAACTTTAGAAAAAGGGTCAGATATAAAGGTAAGTGTATCAACAGATTCAGCTTACTTTACATCCCCATATACAGGGGAAATACTAGCTAATTCTATAATAGAACTAAAATCTCCATATATGGGTGAGGTTAAAAACATTAACGTGAAAAATGGAGAAAAGGTAGATGAAGGACAGTTAATTTTAAATATAAAAAGTGATGAATTAGAAATGGAAATAGCACAGCAGCAGTTAAATGTTGAAAAAAATAGACTTGAACTGGAAAACCTAACTGAAGAAAACTCAACAGTTACATCTCCTATTAAAGGAACCATACTTACAGTTTCAACCGATGAACAAGGATACATAGAAAAAGGAAAGCAGCTTTTCCAAATAGCTGATCTAGAAAACATGGAAGTTGTTATAAGTGTAGATGAATTAGATATTTTAAATGTTTCAAAAGGTCAGGAAGTATATATTGAAAGTGATGTTTTTGAAGGTGAGAGTTTTAAAGGAAAGGTAAAATCCATATCTTTAGAAGGAAGCAATCAAAGTGGCGTTACCACTTACGATGTAACAGTATCCTTAGAAGATAGAAAACAGCTTATGTCTGGAATGAATGTAGATGTAGAAATATTGATCGAAGAAAAAGAAGACACTCTGATAATACCTATAGAATCAGTAACAAAGGTAGGCAATAAATATGTAGTAAGTACTAAAGACTCAGAAGGAAACCTAAAGTCAACACCTATAGAGGTAGGTATAACTACGGACAATTATATTGAAGTTCTTTCCGGTCTTAAAGAAGGAGATATAATCTACTATAGTACTGAAGCAGGAGCAGAAATTCCCGGAGGAGTTATGATGCCCGGCATGGGTTTAGGAGGAGGCCAGGGTCAGGGAAGAAATCCTGATGGAGGTAGTAAAGAATGATTAAGTTAGATAGAATTACAAAAACCTACCAAATGGGTGAAATAGACTTACAAGTATTGAAAGGAATAGACTTAGATATAAGACAGGGGGATTTTGTATCCATAGTAGGACCCTCAGGTTCCGGTAAATCAACTCTTATGAATATCATAGGGTGTCTAGATACGCCAACCACTGGTGAGTACTATCTTGATGGTAGAGAAATATCCAACTACAAAGGAAATGAACTGGCGAAAATCAGAAATGAAAAAATAGGCTTTATATTCCAAAAATTTAACCTTTTACCGAGACTTACAGCTTTTGAAAATGTAGAACTCCCTCTTATATACAGAGGAGAAAAAAGCAGCTTAAGAAAAGAAAAAGTAGAAGAAGCTTTAATAAGCGTAGGATTAAAAGATCGGATGAGACACAACCCTACAGAACTTTCAGGAGGACAGCAGCAGAGAGTTGCTATTGCTAGAGCTCTGGTAGGAAGTCCACCTATCCTACTTGCCGACGAACCTACAGGAAATCTAGATACAAAATCTGGAAGTGAAGTTTTACGTATAATTGAAAGACTAAATGATGAAGGGAAAACAATAATCGTTATTACCCACGATTTAGAAGTTGCACAGGTTTCAAAAGAAAAGATAACCATACGAGATGGATTGATTACCGAAGGAGGCAGATGATTATGCATATGAGTATAAAGAATACCTTAAAAATGGCCTTCAAATCAATTTTGTCAAATAAAATGAGAACCTTCCTTACAATGTTGGGGATTATTATAGGAGTGTTTTCCGTAATAGTAATGGTGTCCATAGGTCAGGGAGCAACAGCACAAGTTACGGAAAGTGTTCAAGGAATGGGATCAAACCTTCTTACTCTAAATATTAGGGACAGAAGTACAAAATTTGACAAGGATAACTTAGAGGATATTGAGAAATTAATAGGTATAGATTTAGCATCTCCAAATGTATCTTTAAATGGAACTGTAAAATACGGTCTCGACTCTCAGGAATCCATGTCTATATCTGGCGTAGACGAAGATTATAAAGAAATCCAAGGACAAACTGTAGAATTTGGAAGATTTATATCTCCGATAGATGTAGATTATAGAAATAAAGTTGCTGTTATAGGTTACGAAACCTGGGAAAATCTATTTGCAGGACTAAATCCCCTCCAGGAAGAAATCTCAATAAATGGAGAAAAGTATAAAGTTGTTGGAGTATTATCAGAAAAAGAAAGTACATTAATGGGAAGCAGTAACGATATTGTAATCATTCCATACACAACTGCTATGAGACAGTTTAGGACAAATACAATCAACACCCTTACTATCCAGGGAGAAAGTCCTGAACTTGTCGATACAGCTCTTGAAAATTTAGAAAAATATCTCCTTGAAATATACGAAGATGAAGATTCCTACAATATATTTAATCAGGAAGAACTCCTATCTACATTAGATGAAATTACAGGAACCCTAACCCTTATGCTTGCAGGTATAGCCGGCATATCCCTTTTAGTAGGAGGTATAGGGATAATGAACATAATGCTTGTAACAGTATCGGAAAGAACTAGAGAGATAGGGATAAGGAAAGCTATTGGTGCAAGAAGGTCAAATATACTTGCTCAATTCCTTATAGAATCTTCAGTAATTAGTTCTGTAGGAGGCATAGTTGGGATAATTTTAGGTATGTTTGTAAATAAAATACTCAGTACATCCTTAGGTATTAGCACTGTAGTAAATATTCAGGTAATACTAATAGCCTTTGGATTTTCTCTAATAGTTGGAATCTTCTTTGGTATATATCCGGCAAACAAAGCATCAAAACTAAAGCCGGTAGATGCATTGAGGTACGAGTAAAATAGATATTAATTCCCCCTATAAGGAGGCTGTTCTTGAGAGCAGCTTCTTTTATATTGTGTGCCAGGCATGGCACTAATCTAGCTAGTGAAAGTCTAGCCACAGGTATTTACC
>DPPH01000122.1:3421-4060 GCA_003539375.1 Clostridiales bacterium | reverse complement strand
TTCATATTTTGATAAATTAGATAACACATTTTTATCAGCAAGGTCGGAAGGAAGTCCAATGTGAACTGGTCCTGGTTGTTCTTCTAAAGATATATTTACAGCTTCTTTTAGAAGGATATCAAAGTTTGATTGGGATAATCTGTCGGTTTTTTTAGTTACTGGAGAATACAACTTCTGATGGTCTATGTTCATCTGTATTACTCGTCCTCTATCTTGATCTTTTACTTCCGTAGTAAAGGCTATGAGGGGAGACCTGTCAAGTAGAGCTTCTCCTACTCCTGTCAAAAGATTCGTAGCACCTGCACCATATGTTCCATGACAAATTCCAGGAATTCCAGTAAGCCTTCCTGTAACATCTGCCATTATAGCAGCGCTTTGTTCATTTGCTGTAGTTATAAATTTTATGTCTTGCTTTTTTAATGCTTCTATATAGGGTATAGTTGGTCCTCCAGGAATTCCAAATACATACTTAACCCCAAGATTTTTTAAAAAAACTGCTAGTTCATATGGTATTTTTGACATTTAAAAGCTCCTTTATTATTTTTTCCTATCTAACATAGCTAATGTTCTTTTCATTTCATTATATACTATCATGTATCCTTCATCTACACCCATTCCTGGTTTTGCTAAAATTTGGTC
>DPPH01000122.1:1188-3103 GCA_003539375.1 Clostridiales bacterium | reverse complement strand
CCTTTTTCTTTGCAATAAAGAAGGGCTTCAATAGAGTTGTTTACTCCACCAAGATCCGGTGTTTTTATCTGAAGCATGTGTCCTGCTTTTTCATCTGCAAATAATTTTATATCTTCTAAGGTATTACACCATTCATCTGCAACAAGCTCTACGTTAAGATTTTTTTCATCGATTCTTCTTCTCAACTCTTTTAATGCCTCAATTTGTTTTTCTCTATCTTCCATATCAACAGGACCTTCAATCCTTACAGTCAATGGATAAGCAGCTTTTCCTAATTTTTCAAAATAGTTTATCATTTTATCAAAATCATGGTCAAAGGCTAGTCCAATAGTTCCATAAACGTCGAAATGCAGGATGTGTTTTTTATCTTTATATTTATTGTAAGTTTTTATTCTGTCTTTTATCCATTTGATAAAATCAATTAGTTTTTCTCCATCTTTTCCTAATTTTTCTTCTACATTATTTATAAGGCCGTGGGGCATTACATCCACACCTTTTATTATCATTTTATCAATATTTTGGTATCTTTCGTCACCAGTTTGCCCGAATATAGGAACGTAGCTTACTTCGTCATTAATATTGTATTCCTGTTTTATTAATTCACACATTGTGATTTTCTTTGATTTTGCAGATGCATCTAGTAAAGCTTGGGTAACTCCATAACTTATTCCTTTATGAATTTCTCTATTTTCAATTTTAAAATTATCTATTTTCTCAGCTGCTTGCCTGAAATTATCTATATCTAACCCAATTAATTCTGGAGTTATATATTTTTCCATTATCGGTATGTATTTTTCTGTTATAAAAAGAGGATCTCTTCCTCCTACTTCTGGATACTGTACCGTATTGCAATCTCCGTATCCAACTTGACCGTCTTCTAAAATAAGCATCACCGATATAGATTCTCCCGCCTGTCTTATAGTAGAAAAAGATTTTATAACTGGCTCTCCAGTATAGATGAACCCATCTTTTTTTGCTCCTGCTTTAATGGCTCTCTGGTCATCTGAGTAAAATCCTGTTCTGCCCTCAGCATATATCACGTCTACAATTTTCATATAACCCTCCAAAAATATTTTATTAGTTAGTTTTTACATTAAAATTTAACTTGGTCCATTGAAATAATAACACAGTAAAATACCTTAGTCAATAAAGAGAGAAAACGATGTCACCATTGATATGATTGTGTTTCAGAGTTACAATTTATGTGATTTTTATATCATTTTTTCCTGTAAATAATTCTATTTTATGACTATATATTTAAATTTCAAAAATGGTTTACTGATTTTTTTCAAAAATACTATAAAACTTATCTACAACTTCCTCAATTTTATGTTTTCTGCTTCTAACACATAATCTAGCATCTTCACCACAAATTATACATTTTCTTGAAGGCTTATTGAGATCTCTCCTAGATATCTTTTCACCTTTAGAATCTAATACATCTATGTCAAATAATCTTCCTATAGCCGTTTTTTCTTCTATTTCAATTGCCAGTTTTTTAACTTTTTTAGCTTTTGAATCTACTGATATAAAGCCTTCCGGCCCTGACGACTTGTACAAATCAGTATTTTTATAAAGAATACTAATCTTATTTTCTTTCAATATTTTTTCTATTACTTTTTCTTCCCTAATGAATATTTCTCTTATTTTTTCGTTATTCTTTTCTACACCTGGTGTATTTACTGTAAAAGATATTAGAGTATTTTGAAATTTCTTTAATATTTCAACCTGTTTTTTAAATCTGTCTTCTCTTCCATCAAGTATATGTGTTATACTTTTATTCATAGAAACTCCTTAAATTACTTTTTTATTTGATTGTATTTTAGACTTAAGGATCTAAAATGTCAACTTATCATCGATGTATAATTTTGAAAGGGAATAAATATGAACCAAAAATTAACTTGTAATAAAATAT
>DPPH01000122.1:867-1005 GCA_003539375.1 Clostridiales bacterium | reverse complement strand
TATGAACCAAAAATTAATTTGTAATAAAATAAGCAATGCTGCTTTAAAGGCTCTTTTATATGAAGTAAGTGTTTCTCCAAAGCCAGGCTTGGTAGACAGGTTTAACAACGGTTCCCATACTGATATGGATATGTTTAC
>DPPH01000122.1:0-554 GCA_003539375.1 Clostridiales bacterium | reverse complement strand
AAAAATATTAATACTCACAAAGGTGCTGTTTTTTCTATAGGGCTGTTAGCTTCTGCTGCCGCTTTAACTTATATGAACTACGGAAAATTTGATTCTGATAAAATATTTTTTGAAGCTGGTGAAATATGCAGACATTCTTTTTTGAAAGATTTCGATAATATTGATTATAGTAATAAAACTAATGGAGAAAATATATATTTAAAACATGGTATCAAAGGAATTCGAGGAGAAGCTGCTTCAGGTTTTCCTACCATCAGGAATCAAGCTCTACCATTTCTAAATTCTTTAGAAAATACTAACTTAAGCTTCAACGATAAGTGCATCCTAACCTTAATAAAAATTATGTCTGAAGCTGATGATACAAATATAGTAAGTAGAGGTAATGTGGACAGTTTGTCCTATGTAAAGAAAAAATCTAAAAGCATATTAGATATGCCTTTAGATTCTCAAATTAAAGAAGTATATGAATTTGATAAGGATTTAATTTCTAAGAATTTAAGTCCTGGTGGTTCTGCTGATCTTTTGGCTGCAACATTGATGGTTTATTTTTTAAA
>DPPH01000218.1:28075-28894 GCA_003539375.1 Clostridiales bacterium | reverse complement strand
TCCATCTTCTTTAACAGGTGTTATCATAATAAGTTCTTCTACTCCAGCTATTTTTGCTGGTACTGCATTCATTATTACAGTAGATGGATATGCTGCTTTACCTCCAGGGACATAGATCCCAGCTTTTTTTATAGGCTTGATTATCTGTCCTAAGATTATATCTTTGTTGTGGGGTTTGTATGTTGATGTTTTTCTTATCTGTCTTTTGTGAAAATCATATACATTTTCGTATGCGTTCTTTATGGTTTGCAGCATTTCTTTATCTAGATTTTCCATAGCTCTATTGATTTCTTCTTCAGTAACTAAAAAATCTTTTGTTTTTATACCATCAAATTTTTCGGCATATTTCCTTAGCGCTTTATCTCCATTTATTTTGACATCATCAACTATAATTTTTACTTCATCCATTATTTTTTTATAATCTAGAGAACTTCGAGAGTTAAGTTCCTTAATAAATTCTTTGTTGTTTTTTTCTTTTATTATTTTTATCATCTTAATTACCCTCCTCAATTTTAATTATACTATCAATTATTCTTTTAATTTTTCCATATTTAAATCTATAAGAAACTTTATTGCATATTATCATAGAGTTAATTGGATACATTTTTTCTAATACTTCTAACCCGTTTGCTTTTAAAGTAGATCCAGTTTCTACTATATCTACTATGACGTCCGTTAAGCCTAAAACAGGAGCCAGTTCTACAGAGCCGTTTAATTTTATTATAGAAATTTCTTGCCCTTTTTTCTCAAAATATTCTTTAGTAGAATTTGTAAATTTTGTTGCAACTTTTAATACGGAAAAATTAAAAGAATAATTGA
>DPPH01000218.1:27506-27890 GCA_003539375.1 Clostridiales bacterium | reverse complement strand
ATTTCTTTGTCTTTTTTTCCTGCTATACACATATTACAGTATCCAAATTTTAAATTGTGAAGTTCGAAAACATCTTTTTTGCTTTCAATGATCATATCCTTACCCACTATGCCGATATCTGCTACTCCATTTTCCACATAAGTTATTACATCAGCATTTTTCAAAAGAACAAATTCAATATTATTTTCCGAATCATAAAAAACAAGCTTTCTACTCTTTAGATTAATTATATTCCCTATACCAATTTTTTTAAATAGATCAACTGAATCTTCACCTATTCTACCTTTAGGCAGGGCAATTCTTAATTTTTCCATTAAATTTCCTCCTTGATATAGATTTTTCTTAAGAGTTCATCAATATCTACTGAAAATCCAATTGCAGGAA
>DPPH01000218.1:27064-27320 GCA_003539375.1 Clostridiales bacterium | reverse complement strand
TACTGAAAATCCAATTGCAGGAATTACTTCCCCGTAGCCATCCCAGTTTATATCATATCTTCCACCTTTAATTATTTCTTTGTTTGAATTTTCATAAAAAGTTTTTATCATTAATCCTGAATAGTAATTAAGGCTGGAAGTAGTAGATAGGTCGCATATAATATTTTTGTTGTTTAAATTTTTTTCATTTAAATATTTTTCTATTTCTATTAATTCTTCTAAGCCTTTCTTCATTTTTTCATTCAAATAAAATTTT
>DPPH01000218.1:0-26794 GCA_003539375.1 Clostridiales bacterium | reverse complement strand
CCTCTCATGTTAATTATACTAAGGAGAGCCTCTTTACTGGGACTGTTTTCAAATTTTTTCATATAAATTTTCAAATCTTCTATATTCTTTTTATTAATTAGATTGATTATAGTTTTATATTCTGTATTATCTAAATAAAATTCGTTTAAAATTCCTTTTAAATATTCTGAAGTACCAATTTCTATTATATAATTATCCTTATACTTGCTCATTATTGAAGTTATCAACTGTATTATTTCTTTATCAGAATCTATGGTATCAACACCTATACATTCCGCTCCCATTTGTCTATTTTCAAGAATTTTACTATTAGTATTTTTGAAAGTTTTTCCGTAGTAAAATAATTTCAAATTATTTTCTCTTTCCCAATTTGGTAAAATATTATTTAACAGATTCGTTGTGATATCTCTTGAAAGAACTGATATTTTACCGTTTCCGCCTATTATTTTAACAGTTTGTTCATCTTCAAACTGAATGTCTGCTGGTAGGTTTTCCTTTACTTCTTCAATTATATTTGTTTCATAATTAGTATAGTTTTTTTCAATAAACAAATTCTCAATATCTTTTCTTAAATTATATCTTTTTTGAGAAAATTCCATTTCCTCTGATATGTTTTTAAATTTCATTTTTCCTCCTATTTTTTATATTAAAAAAGCCACACAGACTTACATCTGTATGGCTACAATTTCACTTTCCATCATAGATGCAGTCTTCTAAGCACTAATAGAGCTTGCATCTATGAACTACTGTTCACGAAACAAACCCTCAACTATGATGATGAACCTTATTTAATTTTTTAATTTTTTTGTAAAATACAATCATAATTATCTTCCTTATTTTGAATTAAATATAATATAGCATAATGTTACATTAATGTCAATTTTTATTTAAAAAATTTACTCAATTGACAATAAATCAAAGGATAATACTCCAGCAATTTCTTTAATATTATTTATCATTTCATCTAACGCAATATCTACACCAGATACGTCTAAAGAAAGATTGACATTAGCTTTTTCATTTATAGGAATTGTCTGGTTGATGGTTAGTATATTAGCATTATGATCTGATATGTTATTTATAACTTTTGACAAAACACCTTTTTTATGAGCTAACATCATTGAAAATACTGCCATTCTACCAATTGTATTTTCTGATGGTGAAAAAACATAGTCTTTATACTTATAATATGTACTTCTACTAATACCTACTTCCTTTACTGCTTCACTTATATTCTTATTTTTATCTTCGTTAATTATTTTTCTTGCTTCTATTACCTTTTCATATACTTCTGGCAGTATTTTTTTATTTACTATCAAATATTTTTTTATCAAATTTTTAACCTCCTAATATTATATCCTTTATTATCTACTTTTATTTGCTTTACTATCCACTTGGTTTTCAGATCTCGAGTTTTAGTTTTTAAAGGGTCTATCAAATTATTTTTATCAGAAATACACATTATCGTAGGTCCGGCACCACTGAGATAATATGAAATATCTAAATCGGAAAATATTTTCTTTAGGTTTCTATACTCTTCTATTAATTTTTCTCTATAGGGTTGATGAAGTCTATCAATTATAGCTTCTTTTATTATATCTATATTACCACTAGTTAATCCCTTTATCAAAAAAGGGATCCTTGACAGGTTAAATACAGCATCTTTATATTCCACACTTTTCGGTAAAATTCTTCTGGAGTCTAATGTTGATAATTCAAAATTGGGTATAAGAGCATAGAAATAGATTTTTTTTGAAACATTATATTTCTCAGTAAATATTTTTTTATCTGTTGAAAAAGAAGCCGTTAATCCACCATAAATACAAGGTGCAACATTATCAGGATGTCCTTCTATTTGGGTTGATATTTTTAATATTTCCTCGTCATCAATTTCCAAGTTATGAATTTTAAAAGCTCCTGCTACTCCTGCAACAACACATGCTGCACTGCTTCCTAATCCTCGCGAAACTGGTATATTTGTTTTTATATTTATCATGATCTTTTTACTATCTAAATTAAAATATTTTTCAGTCTTTCTAAAAGATTGATATATTAAATTATTTTTATTAGCATATTTTTCTTCGACGCCCTGAATTTCAACTTCCTTTTCTCCTTCTTTAAAAATTATTTGGTTATATAATTTTAAAGCAACTCCCAAAGAATCGAATCCAGGTCCTATATTAGCTGAAGTAGCCGGCACTTTTATTTCATACATTTTTTTCCTCTTTATGTGCAATTTTTAGTATTTCATTTTTAACATCATTTATTTTTATAGTTTTATTGTGGATAAAAGGTTTATTAAGAATTTCCTCTAAAGATTTAGGTATAGGAATATTAAACTCTTCACTAAATTCCATTATCAATTCTTTACCTTCTTTTGTTTTTTCAATATCCAAAGCATCGTATATACTTTCGATGAATTTAAAAGGACTTGCTGTAGATAAAATAATACTTACTGACTTGTCTCCTGTTTCATGTTTATATTTATCGTAAACATCAACTGCAACAGCTGTGTGAGGATCAATAATATAATTATATTCCCTATATACCTTCTTGATTTTATTTAAAATTTCATCCTGGGTTGAAAAGCTACTCCAAAAGGAATCTTGTATTTTATCTAAAATTTTACTATCTATTTTATATTTTCCTTTTTCATCAAGTTCTGCAATAATTTTTTTAATATAATTATCATCTCCTCCACTAAGCATATATATTAATCTTTCTAAATTACTCGATATTAATATATCCATTGAGGGAGAAATAGTTTTTATAAATTCTCGGTTAATATCATAAGTACCAGTATTTATAAAGTCTGTCAAAACATTGTTTTCGTTAGATGCACATATTAATTTATTAACAGGTAAACCCATTTCTTTTGCCATATAGCCAGCTAAAATGTTGCCAAAATTACCAGTCGGTACAACAAAATTTATCTTTTCTCCAGATTTTATCTTTTTATTTTTAAGTAAAGAATTATAAGAATAAAAGTAGTAAACTATTTGAGGAATTAATCTCCCTACATTAATAGAGTTAGCTGATGATAAAATAGTATTATCATCGAGCAACTTATCTTTTACATTTTTATTGTTGAAAATGTTTTTTACAGCAGTTTGAGCATCATCAAAATTACCTTCTACAGCTAATACGTGGGTATTATTACCTTCTTGTGTTTTCATTTGAAGTTCTTGAACCTTGCTAACTCCTCCTTCAGGGTAAAAAACTGATATGCTAATGCCTTCGATATCTTTAAAGCCTTCTAAAGCAGCTTTTCCTGTATCCCCTGAGGTTGCTGTAAGTATTAATATTTCATTTTTAATTTTATTTTTATCCTTTGCCGCCTTCATAAAATAAGGTAGTATAGATAAAGCTACATCTTTGAATGCTAAAGTTCTACCGTGAAATAATTCAAGGAAATTATAATTTCCTCCATTTTTAAGGGGTACTATTTCTTCTGTGTCAAATTTATTGCCGTAAGCATTTTCTACTGAATATAAAATTTCTTCCTTTGTATAATCCGAGAAAAATTTAGTAAATATTTCAACTGCTAATTCTTTATAATTTAAATCCTCTATATGTTTTATATTTATCTTTATATTTTTAAAATCTTTAGGAAAAAATAATCCTCCATCATCTGATAGACCCTTTAAAACAGCTTGAGATGAATTAATTTTTAAATTATTGTCCCTAGTACTTTCATATTTCACATTCATGACATACCTCCATTGTATTTATGTTTAATATCATATAATGTCTTATATGGTTTTACAAGTGTTTATTCATAAAAAACAGAAGCTTGAAGAAAATTTATTTTACCAAATAAAAAGCAAGGATTTAACCTTGCTTTTTATTATCCTTCTACTATTTTTATTGATGAACTGGCTCCTATCCTATCTGCTCCAGCTTCTATCATTTTTAGTGCTTTTTCTTTAGTCCTTATACCTCCAGAAGCCTTAATTTTAGCCTTATCTTTTACTATTGATTTTATAAGTCTAATATCTTCTAATTCTGCACCACCAGTATTGAATCCTGTTGATGTTTTTACAAAATCAGCACCAGCTTCTACTATTAATTCCGAAACTCTTGCTATTTCGTCTTTAGTTAATAAGCATGTTTCAATTATAACCTTTACAATTTTATCTTTAGAAGCTTTTACTACTGCTTCTATATCCTTTTTAACTAAGTCATAGTCTTTATCTTTTAAGGCAGGTATGTTTACAACCATATCAATCTCATCAGCTCCATCTTCAATTGCCAGTTGGGTTTCTAACTCTTTTACTTTAGTAACATTATTCCCTAATGGAAATCCTACTACAGTAGCTACAAGAACCTCACTGTTTTTTAGTATTTCAGATGCAAACTTAACATATAATGGATTAACACATACTGCTTTAAACTTGTATTCTAATGCTTCTTCACAAATCTTTCTAACATCACTCTTTTTTGCTTCCGGCTTCAATATTGTGTGATCAATATACTTTCCTAAATCACTCATATCATCACTACCTAATCATTTCTACTTGGTCGCAATTTTTAACCCCTGCAGCATTTCCTTCTTCTATATCAACATGCATTTCAAGGGCAAAATCATCTCTCACTCTTACAAGTACGTTCTCAAATATTAAGCTCCTTGGTCCTTCTGTTTTAATCTTAACTATTTGTTTGTCTTCAACTCCAAAATCTTCAGCATCTTCTGGGCTCATATGAATATGTCTCGAAGCTGCTATTAGCCCTTCTTTTAATTCTACTTGACCTTTAGGTCCTTTTAGGGTAACTCCTGGAGTTCCTTCTAAACTACCAGAACCTTTTACAGGTACTTTTTCACCTAAGGTGAAACCATCGCTTAGTGATACTTCTACTTGAGATTGACTTCTTGCAGGGCCTAATACTCTTACCCCTTGTATACTTCTTTTTGGACCGATTAAGTCAACCTTTTCTTCACAGGCAAATTGTCCCGGTTGTGATAGGTCTTTAATTGGTGTTAGTTCGTATCCTTCACCGAATAATTTTTCAACATCTTCCTGACTTAAATGTACGTGTCTATTTGATAATGCTATTGGTAATTTATTTCTCATATTAATCCTCCTGTCTTTTTTAACAATAAAATTATATATAAAATAACAAGTTTTTTCAACTTATATATCTTTTAAACTGTTAAATAATTGTATAAAATTAGGATTTGAAACATTTACTGAATCAAATCTTTTTATATTTGTTGTTCCTTTTGCTTTTAATCCAGCAACTGCTAGCATCATTGCAATCCTATGGTCACCTCTGCTATCGACCTCATTACCTATTAAAGTCCTTTCTCCTTTTATAATCATCCCATCATCGGTTGCCTTTATTGATGCTCCTAATTTATTTAATTCTACACTAACAGCATCTATTCTGTTAGACTCTTTGACTTTTAATTCCTCTGCGCCTCTTATTACAGTTTCTCCTTTTGCATAAGATGAAGCTAAAGCTATAATTGGTATTTCATCAATAATTCTTGGAATTATTTCACCATCTATGGTTATCCCTTTTAACTGACTATATTTAACTTCTATGTCACCAACTTCTTCTTCATTCATAACTCTTTTATTAAGAATATTAATATTACCACCCATCATATTCATTATATCAATTATACCCGTTCTAGTAGGATTTATTCCAACATCCTTGATAACTATATGAGAATCCTTGATTATACTTGCTGCAACTATATAAAAAGCTGCTGAAGAAATATCTCCAGGCACAAATATTTTCTTTCCTTTTAAAGAATTTCTTTTACCTTTCATCAGTACTTCTTTTCCTGTTATATTAATATTCGCTCCAAAGTATTTCATCATACGCTCTGTGTGATCTCTAGAAATTTCCGGTTGAATAATATGAATATCTTCATCAGTGTAAAGGCCAGCAAATAAAATTGCTGATTTTACCTGAGCGCTTGCTTTCGGCTGTAAATATTTGATTCCTTTTAGTCTGCTTACAGGTTTAATTTCAATCGGTGGGTATAAGTCATCCTTACAGTTAATATCTGCTCCCATAATAGATAAAGGATTTGTAATTCTATCCATAGGTCGTTTTGAGAGAGACTCATCTCCTGATATTATAGTTTTAAAATTCTGTCCTGCTAATATTCCCGTCATCAATCTAATGGTTGTTCCGGAGTTGCCAGCATAAAGGGTTTTGTTGGGGTTTTTAAAACCTTTAAGCCCTACTCCTTGTACTGTAACTACTTCTTTATCAATAGATATATTAACTCCTAGATTTCTGAAGCATTTGATTGTATCGAGACAATCTTCTCCCATCAAAAAATTTTCAATTATTGTTTCACCTTCAGATATTGCTCCCAGCATTACACTTCTATGAGATATAGATTTATCTCCAGGGACTCTTATCTTTCCAACTAGTGGTGTATTAATATTATTAATATTCATAATGAGCTCCTCTAAAGTTTTTCTACATAAGAAAGGTAATTACTGAAATTCTCATTGATTTCTTCTATAGAATCTCCACTAAACTTTCTAATAAATTCATCGGCTACTACCCAAGCTGCAATATTTTCTAATACTACACCTGCTGCTGGTACTGCACATACATCGGATCTTTCCTTGCTTGCTTCTTTTTTTTCTTTTGTTTCTATATCTACTGTATTTAAAGGTTTCATTAAAGTAGGGATAGGTTTTATAGCTGCTTTTATAATGATTTCTTCACCATTAGTCATACCACCTTCGATTCCTCCAGCATGGTTAGTTCTCCTATAATACTTATTATCGTAATATATCTCATCATGAACTTTTGATCCTTTTGTATCAGCAGACTTAAACCCATCACCGATTTCAACACCTTTTACAGCCTGCATAGCCATGAATTGTTGTGCTAATAATCCATCTAGTTTTCTATCGTAAAAAGTATGACTTCCTAAACCAACAGGAAGATTAGAAATAGAAATTTCAACTACTCCTCCTAGAGTATCACCGTCTTTTTTGGCCTCATCTATTATTTTTTTTATTTCTTCTTCTTTGTCTTTATCATAAACTCTTAAATCAGATTCTTCAATTTTATCCCAAAAATTAGTACCTTTTTCTGCAATATCTACATCTTTTATACCCCCTATATTTACAACCCTACTGTGAATTTCTATCTTAAAGTTTCCTAGAAACTGTTTACAGAAGGCTCCAACAGCGGTTCGAGAAGCCGTTTCTCTAGCACTCGCTCTTTCTAATATATTTCTGATGTCATTTTGTCGGTACTTTATTATTCCTGATAAATCTGCATGTCCAGGTCTCGGTTGTGTTATATTTATGCTTTCATCATGGTAAATATTTTCGCTTGACATAGGAATTTTCCAGTTTTCCCAATCTTTATTTTTAATTGTAAAAGCTATTGGACTTCCCAAGGTTTTGCCAAATCTAATACCGGAAGTAACTTCTATTTTATCTTTTTCTATTTCCATTCTTTTTCCTCGGCCATAACCTACTTGTCGTCTCGATAATTCTTTATTTATTTTTTGTACATCTATTTCCACATTTGATGGAAATCCTTCTATAATAGCTGTTAAACATTTTCCATGAGATTCTCCTGCATTAAGAAATTTCATAAATTCACCTCGTTTTTATTTTTGGTACCATCAACAATGATACTATTATAATAATTAATATAATTATATACCTTTTAACTATTAGAAAACCTAAATCAGAAAAAAAGTTTGACGGTAGCATTTGTATAAGTACGTCTTCTTTAGGATTTAATATCCATAAATCATTATCAAACAATATTTCATGAAATATTATAAAGGCTTTATTAAAATTAAATACTATTATAACACCTATAGCCGCTAATATTAAACTAAAAATAATTCCACCTGCAATTAAAGATGTTTTTAATTTTTCTTTATAGTAAAATTTTAGAATAAAAAAAGATAAAATCGAAACTGTTAAAAAAACATTCTTTATGAAAAATCCAATTCGAAATAGTTTTTCAACATCTTCCATGTGTTTTACTTCCCGGTCTCCAAATACATAACCTTTTTCATCTCCTATTTCAATCAATAAATCTTTTCTGTCTCCTTCTAAATATCTTATTATTTCTTTAGAAATATCTAATAATTTTTCTTCACTAATACCAGTAACCCTATCTGTATTGTTCTCTTCAAATTTATTTTCAAAATAATCTATATTTAATGCCGAATATTGGAAAACAGATAATAGTATAAAAGAAAAAAGGGAAATTACCAGTACTACTTTTAAAATTCTTTTCATTTAAGTCTCCTATAGAATAACCCCTTAATTATAAGGGGTTGTAATTATGTATCTATTTTATTCAATTTTGTCAATATAATCAAATAATTCTTTCAAGTTATAAGCATAATGAACTTTTTCTCTTTTCTTTAAATCTTCTATCATTTTATCACTTTCACCATTAATGAAATCACGATTATCATTATGAAGGATTATTATGTTTTTATTTTTAAATTCTTTTAGCAATTTTAAGTTTTTAATATTATGCTTACCAAAGGGTACATCGGTAATTATTACAATCTCCGATCCTTTAATTTCTTCTAAGTAATCATTAACGGCTTTTAAACTAAATTCTGAAAAAGGTTTTTCTTTTATGCATTTTATATCCAGAGAATCACATACTCTTACATCGCTATCTCCATCATGTATAATTCCAACACTTATTTCATATTTATGGGAAAAAAGTTTTTCTATAATATATTCTCCCGTTCCTCCACCACATATTATATGTATTTTTTTATTCTTCTTTTCAATATTTTTATTTATTCTCAATGGTACTATTTCTTTGTAATTGAGCAATTTATTATCTCTTATTAACATCTCCATGTGATAAGCTTTAGATAAGTTTTCTACATTAATAACTTTTTCCGGAACATCGTATTCTACAATTTTACCTTCGTTAATAAAAATAATCCTATCACTAAACCTAGAAGCAATATTTAAATCATGCATTATTGATACTACTGTAACTCCTTCTTCTCTATTTAGGTTGTGAATTAATTCTACTATCTCTAACTCATGATGCATATCTAAGCTTGAAGTAACTTCATCAAGAAATACAACATCTGTGTTTTGTGCAAGAGCTCTTGCTGTAATAACTCTCTGTTTTTCTCCTCCACTTAAACTGTTATAGAATCTGTTTCTAAGTTCATATGTGTTGGTTTGTATCATTGCATTATATATTAAACTTTTATTTTGTTCCTTATTTTTAATGCTATTTTTTTCTCTATAGGGATTTCTTCCCATTTTAACTACATCTATTACTTTAAAATTAAAAGGAAGTACATATTCTTGAGGAACTACTGAAATTATTTTTGCCTTCTCCTTTTTCGAGTATTCCTTTATTGGTTTCCCTTTTAGGTCAATATTTCCTGTATAATCCAGGTTATCAGAAAGACATTTCATTAATGTAGTTTTACCGGCACCATTTGGTCCAATTATGCTAATAAACTCTCCCTTATTTATGTCAAAATTTATATCTTTTAATATCTGAGTGCCATTTGTAATATAATTTAAGTTTTTTACTTTTATAATCTTTTCCATTAAAAAACCTCAGCTTTTTTCTTTTTTAAAATATATATAAAGAAAGGTCCACCTAAAATAGCAGTAATTATTCCTACAGGAATTTCTTGAGCTATTATACTTCTTGCAATTGTATCACATATAACCATTAATCCTCCTCCAGTTACAAAGGATAAGGGTAAAAGCTTTATATGTTTAGGTCCTATAAACATCCTTACTATATGGGGAACTATTAATCCTACAAATCCTATAATCCCGGATACGGACACTGAAGCTGCTGTAATTACTGATGCCGTTACAAGTATGATTTTTTTTACTCTATCAGCTTCTACACCAAGATTTTTTGCTGATTCATCTCCTAAAAGAAGTATATCCATATCTTTTGCGTAATACATTAAAATTATCATGCCTAGACCAGCGTAGGGTAAGATGTTTAAAATACTTTCCCAACCTTTACCGGACAAACTTCCCATAGTCCAAAAAAATATCTTATTTAAATCTCTATCATTAAGCATCATTATTGTAGATAAAATAGCTGTTAAAAACTGACTCATGGCTATTCCACTTAATAGCAATGTTGTTACAGGTATTTCATTTTTTATTCTTGCTATATTGTAAACTATAAAAATCACAAGTAATGCGCCGGCAAATGCCATAATAGATATGAAATTTAAGCCAAGTATATTAAAAGATATTTTGGAAATAATACCTATTGTAGCTCCCAATGCTGCTCCAGATGATATACCTAAAACAAAAGGATCTGCCATTGGATTTTTCAAAATTCCTTGATATGTTACCCCGGCAATGGAAAGCATTCCCCCAATAAAAAGACTTACTATAATTCTAGGAAATCTTATATTCCAGATTATATAAACCGTACTATCTTCTAAATAAGAGAATATGTTTTCGTTCCCTGATATTTTACCGTATATTATATTTACTATATCTTTAATACCTACTTTTGCAGCTCCTAAAGACAAGGATACAGAAAATATTCCTATCATAATAACTGTAAGTAGAATAAAAAACAGTTTATTTTTTTTCATTTAATCACCTATTTTTAAAAGGATGCCTAAGCATCCTTTTAATATTTATTTACCTTGAAATGCTTCAGGATGTATAGCTTGGGCTATCATTTCTAAACCTTCTATTATTCTAGGTCCTGTTCTTGAAACAATATCAGGATGCAACATGTATATATTATTTTCTTTAATAGCGGTAATATTTTCATAACCTTCTCTATTTTTTATGTCTTCTACAGTTTTAAAACCGTCATCAGCAGTTAAATAAACTTCCGGATTTCTTTCTATTAAAAGTTCCAAACTGTATTCAGGATACAAAGATTCTGCATCATAAGCAATATTTTCACCATTTGACAAGTTAATCATTTCATCTAAAATACTACCTGGCCCAGCCGTCATCAAAGGTTCACTCCATACCTCATAAAATACTTTTTTACTATCGTAATTACTTACAGTTTCAACAATAGAATCTTTTTTTGCATTCATATTAGAAGTTAAAGATTCTGCTTCTTCTTGTAATCCTAAGATAGTTCCAATTTTTTTTATGTTATCAAAAACTTCACCTAAATTCTGGGGATCTTGAAGGAAAACTGTTATACCGGCATCTTCAAGTTTTGATTTCTCATCGTCTCCCATGGCTAATGCAACTACTACATCAGGATTTTTTTCAATAACACTTTCTAGATTAGGACCTTCAAAATCTCCAACTTGATCAATTTCTTTAGCCTCTTCAGGGTAGTTACAGTATGTTGTTACCCCTACTAACCTGTCTCCTGCTCCTAATGCAAAAATCGTCTCCGTCATGCTCGGTGCTAGAGAAATAATCTTTTCTGCGGGTTTTTCTATTTCAATTTCTCTACCGTATCCATCAGTGATTTTTACAGGATATTGGGATTCATTTTCCTCTTCTCCTTGTTCTTCTTCATTTTCTTCCAATTCTTCTTGATTTTCCTGGTTTTCCTCTTGTACTTCCTCTTGATTTCCACATCCTACAAATGTAAATATTAAAACCAGTACTACAATTAAACTTAAAATTTTTCTTTTCATAATCATCCTCCATTTTTTATTCTGAAAATAAAAAAACCTAACTCGAAGTTAGGGGATTAACATATCTAATAAAAATTATATGTCTCCTTCCCTCCGAAGGTACAGTATCAAGTTTCTAGGCAGGTCTCCTGGCTTAAGCATATTCTCATCTCAACCTTCCCTTTAAGTGGTATATAGAGATGATAAACTATTACAGTAGCGGGGGCTGCAGCGGATTTAAACCGCTTTCCCTTTTAATTTAAAACCTAAAAACAAATATTTTATTTTCAAGTCAAAGACTATCATATTTTTTCTTATATTTCAAATATATTATTGAATTTTTTTATACATAATGTAAAATATATAAATACTAGTACTTACAGGAGGACTTTATGGATTATAATGAAGCAATAAATTATATACATTCTACTTATAGATTTGGCAGTAAATTAGGTTTAGATAATATTAAAAGATTAATGAATAAATTAGGTAATCCCCAAAATAACTTAAAAATAATACATGTAGCCGGAACCAATGGAAAAGGTTCAATTTCTACAATGATACGTTCAGTTTTAACAGAGTCCGGTTATAGAACGGGATTTTTTATATCCCCTTATTTAGAAAGATTCACCGAAAGAATCCAAATTGACGATCAAGAAATATCTAGAAATGATTTAGCTACAACAACTACAGACGTAAAAAAAGCTGTCGAAGAAATTTTACAGGAGGGTTATTCTCATCCAACAGAGTTTGAAATAGTTACAGCCATTGGTTTTCTATATTTTTTTAGAAAAGAAGTTGATTTCCTAGTTCTTGAAGTGGGATTGGGCGGAAGATTTGATGCTACAAATGTTATAGAAAATTCTTTAGTATCTGTTATAGCATCAATTAGTCTTGAGCATACCGAGTATCTAGGTGATACTCTAGAAAAGATTGCCTATGAAAAATCTGGTATCATAAAGGATAATAATACAGTTGTAGTATACCCTCAATCAGAAGAAATTCTAAATGTAATTAAAACCCAGGCTGATATAAAAAATTCAAAAGTTTATATTCCTATATCTGAAAATTTAAAAATTAATTCTCAAGATAAACTCAATTATACAAGTGATATTTTTAATATAAATAATTTCACTATGAATTTTAAGGGTAAACATCAAATGAAAAACCTTGTGGTTTCAATAAAAGTTTTAGAGATTTTAAATAATAAAGGTTATAAAATAGATAACAAAAGCTTAAAAAAAGGAATTGAGTCAGCATTTATCCCGGGAAGGTTTGAAATAATTCAATATGATCCAACAATAATAATTGATGTTGCTCATAACAAGGATGGTATAGATGCTTTCACAGATACTTTAATGCCCTTATTAGGCTCTAAGAAGCTTCTACTGTTCATTGGTATGCTTGAAGATAAAAAGCCTGAAAATTTAAATATAGGTCTAATTAATGCATCGGATAGAATATACACTTTAACTCCAAAAAGTCCACGTAGTATATCTTCTGATAAATTAAAAGATCTTCTAAATAGGAAATTTAATTTAGATAAGGTAACATCTTTAAGTTCCTACGAAGAAGCTGTAAGTATAGCTAAATCTTCAGATAAAGATTATGTAGTCGCATTTATAGGATCTTTTTATATGGTTGGTGAAATAAGAACACTATTAAAAAAGTTATAGCAAATTGCTATAACTTTTTATATTTTTCCCTTACTTTTACAATTTCACCACATGTCATCTTCCCTTCTGGGCAGGGACCTTTTAAACATCTTGGACCAATATTATGAAATAGATTAGGTGCTACTTTTTTTACTTCTATTAACATCTGATCAGCCATTTCTCTTATTTCCCACTGAGCTCTATTGCAACACCTTAAATTAAAAAAATGTATTAAGGACCTTGCATTCATTGTAACCATAATTTTAGTTTCACAGGAATTTGGCAAGACATATCTGGCATCCTCAATGGCTTTTTTCTGTGCTAGTCTTGATGCTTCCTTTTCACTATTATTTTTATTAAAATCAGCGAAATGTTTTTTATATAATATATCTGACAGTTTGTCATAAACTTCCTGATCTTTTTCCATTTGTTGTACGAATATTTCTTTTGCTTCATTAATATCTTCAATTTCGGGAGGTATAATATAGTGGAATTGACCTTCTTGTACATATCTTTGTGACCTTTGACTGTAGCTTGCAATTCTATGTCGGACAAGCTGGTGGGTTAAAACCCTACTCACACCTTCAATAGAAAAACTAAAAGATACATGTTCTATTGGTGATTCATGTCCTAAATCCATTAGAAAATCTAAAAATTTTTTTGCTTTTTCTTCATTCAAATCTTCCATTATTTTTTCGCCTGACACATCAGAATAGCACAATTTTGCTGCTGCAGATATTAATTTTTCAGGTTCAGGCGTATAGCTTAGTAATTTAACATTTAGTTCAGTTCTCATATCTTCCTCCAAGTTAGTATTTATTATATAATAAAGTAAAATGACAGGATTATCAATATTATTAATTTTTTATCAATTTGTTGAAAATTTATAATTAAAGTGTTATTATAACATGAGAGAGGTTATTATATGGGAAGATATAGAAAAGGATTAAAAACGAAAAATAAAATAATTCAAGCTTCAAAATCTTTGTTTTACTTTAATGGTTACAGAAAAACCACCGTTCAAGGTATTGCTGATTTAGCTGATGTAAATCTTGGTCTTATTTCTTATTATTTTAAAAGCAAAGACAATATAGCCAAGTCAATATTCATAGGGTTTTTAAAGGAGATTGAACAGGAAGTCAAAAATACCTATCCTGATAATGATAAGGACATCATTCAACTCTATATGGCAAAAGAGAGGATTTTCTTCGAAATAATTTTAACTCAAGAAAATTACCAAAGGTTTTTTAGAGAAATAATTAATAGCAATATGATTTTTAATTTAATTGAAGATTACGTAGAGAAAAATTACAATCTCATTAACGAAAAAGTCAAAAGAATTAATAATAAAAACCTTATTACTGCTTTTGCAGCTTTAGAAACCGGTGGTAGATATAATATCTTGAGAAAATATTTTAGAAATACGATTGATCTTGAACTTGATGGTCTTATAGATATACTTATAGGTTGTACTCCTCGATTATTTGGTTACTCTAATGAAGACGTAAGCAGATTTATTGAAGAATCTAAAACCTATGCTGAAGATGTAAATAAAAAGAACTTAAAACTACTTATATAAAAATGAAGTCAATATTGACTTCATTTTTTTGGTAGTTCTATTACTTTTTCTTCTGATTCTCTATAAATAATTATTTTGTTTCCTATACTTTGAATATATTCTGCCTTTAAACTGTCACATATTTCTAAGGCAGTTTCTTTAGTGTCAAGTAAACTGTTATTTAATAGATTAATTTTTATTAATTCTCTAGCTTCCAAAGCTTCGTCTATGCTTTTTAAAACATCTTCAGTTAACCCGTTTTTACCTATCTGCATAATTGGTTCTAATTTGTTTGCTAAAGATTTTAAATAGCTTCTTTCTTTTCCTGATAAAATATTAATCCCCTCCTATTCTATAAAATCAAATTCTATACCGCAAACGGAAACTGTATCTCCTTCTTTTGCTCCTAAATTTTCTAACCTTTCAATTACTTTTTTATCTTTTAAAACTTTTTGAAAATGCTTTAAAGATTCATAATCTGTAAAATTAGTAGAGTCAACTAATCTTTCTAAGAAATACCCGTCTGCTACATACTTATCATTTTCTTTTCTAACATTAATTGTATCAATTTCTTTCTCTTTATATACTTTATAATCCGTCTCTTCATAAAATATTATTTCTTCTTCTGTGTTTAATACTTCTTCATAAAGTTTATAGAGTAGAGCCTTTAAATTTTCTCCTGAAATAGCAGATATCTCATAAACATCATAATTTTTTTCAAATAAATTCTTTAGTTCTTCAATTTGTTTCTTGTCTTGTACCAAATCTATTTTATTTAAAACTATTATTTGTTTCTTATTACTTAACTCTTCGCTGTAACTTTTTAACTCGCTATTAATTTTATTGAAATCATCAATCGGATCTCTACCTTCAAATCCAGAAGAATCTATAACGTGGGCAAGAATTTTGGTTCTTTCAATGTGTCTTAAAAAATCATGTCCTAGTCCCGTACCTTCTGAAGCTCCTTCAATTAAACCTGGTATATCCGCAACTACAAAACTTTTATCTTCATCTAAATGTACTACTCCTAAATTAGGTTTTAGAGTTGTAAAATGATAATTATCAATCTTTGGTTTGGCAGAAGAAATTTTAGATAGCAGGGTAGATTTTCCTACATTTGGAAATCCCACAAGTCCTACATCTGCAATTAATTTAAGTTCTAATACAACTTTTATTTCTTCACCTTTTCTTCCTGGTTCAGCAAATCTTGGTGCCCTTCTCGTTGAAGTTTTAAATTTAGTGTTGCCCCTGCCACCTCTGCCACCGTGAGCTATTACTACTTCCTGGTCTTCTTTTACTAAGTCGGCAATTACTTGATTGGTCTCAATATCTCTTATTATAGTTCCTTTAGGGACACTTAATACAACATCCTCAGCATTTTTTCCGTACCTATTTTTATTTTTTCCGTTTTCTCCATTTTCAGCCTTTATTATTCTTTTATATTTGAAGTCCATTAGAGTTCTTTTTCTGTCGTCTACTTTAAATAGGATACTACCACCGTTGCCTCCATCGCCACCGGCTGGACCTCCCATAGGTTCGTATTTTTCTCTTCTAAAGGCAACGGCTCCATTGCCACCGTCTCCTGCTTTTAATTCAATTTCTGCATAATCTACAAACAATTCATCACTTCCTTCATTAAAAAAACCTACCATATATTAAGGTAGGTTTAATATTTATGCTTGTTTAGAATACACGCTTACCTGCTTTCTTCTCTTGTCTTTTCTTTCGAATTTTACAATTCCGTCTACTTTAGCAAATAATGTGTCGTCTCCACCCTTTCCAACGTTGTTTCCTGGATGTATTTTAGTTCCTCTTTGTCTAACTAAGATGTTTCCTGCAACAACATACTGTCCATCGCCTTTTTTTAATCCTAGTCTCTTAGATTCACTATCTCTACCATTTTTTGTACTACCTACACCTTTTTTATGTGCAAATAACTGTAAATTTAATTTTTTTAACATTGTTACACCTCCTCATGCTCCAGTGTAATATAATCACTATAATCTTCCATCAATAATTTTATACCGATTAAAAAATTTTCAAATAACATATCCGTCTTATTATTGTTTTTTAATAGTTCAATATCTAATAACCCTTCAGCTTCATTTTCTTTAATTTTTATACTATCTTCATGTACTTCTCCTATTATATTAATAGAATTTAATAATGTATAGGATAGTATGGAAACTGCTGAGCATATAATATCTTTCCCACTTTCATCAAAATATGAATGTCCTGATATTTTAACTCTTATATAGGATTCATTTCTTCTGTAAGTTTTAACAGATATCATTATTAGCCTTCTATCTTTTCAATTTTTATTTGAGTATAAGGCTGTCTGTGACCTTGTTTCTTTTTATAATCTTTTTTAGGCTTATACTTAAATACTATAATCTTTTTTTCTTTATCATGCTTAACTACAGTTGCATTTACTGCAGCTCCTTCTAAATACGGCTTTCCGATTTTCAAATCACCATCTTTAGATATAAGCATAACCTTATCAAATTTATATTCGTTACCTTCTTCTACATCAAGCTTTTCTACTCTTATTTCTTCGCCTTCTTGTACCTTGTACTGTTTTCCACCTGTTTCAATTACTGCATACATCAAAATACACCTCCTCATACCAGTCTCGCCCGTGTAGGTACTTTCGTTTTAAAACCTAGTTGGTGCGGCTACTTACGAATTAATAGTTTATCAAATTAGTTGATTATTGTCAATAACTATCTATTGATAAACTGGTTAATTTATTCAAATATCATGTCTTCTCTAACTATCTTATAATCTTTTATTTTCAAAGTCAATCTTTTTAGTACATCAACAAGTTCTTCCATTTTAAGTGCTCCTTCATTTGAAAAAATGCCATACACTTTAAGAAGGGCTGATTTATCTTTAAAATCAATTATTTCAATCTTTTCAATAAACTTTCTTCCATCAAATCTCTTTACTTTTTTTCTTCTCTTTTTAATCTTTATTCTCTCCACTATTTGTTCCTCTTGAAAGAATTTATTTATAATTTCATCTAATTCTTCTCTACTTCCATCATCCAATTGAATATCTATTTTATAAATTACGTTTTTCAATCGAGCCGCTAAGGTTTTGTCATGTACAGATTCTTTAACCTCTATTATTTTAAAATCCTCAGGTAGAATTTTATTCATTCTTTCTTTTATTGTTTTGGGATTTTCCCCATCTTCTACTTCTATTTCTATGTAATCCCCATAGGTTTCAAGACCTAGTGATAAGGGCATTGCGAAGGAAAATTTTGGATGAGGGTTGTAACCCTGAGAATAAGAGACCTTTACTCCAGCTCTTCTTACGGCTCTTTGCAAAAGCCTTATAGTATCTAAATGAGATATGTATTTCAATCTATTTACTTTTTTATATTTAACTATTACTTTCATAACATGGTCCTTTCATGATATCTGTATTTACGCCACAGTTATGACATAACATTCTGCAATCTGATGTTACACTTTCTTGGTCTGATTTTTTCTTTTCTTTTATTAAAAATTCTTTTTTTACTCCTGAATCTATGAAATCCCAAGGTAATATTTCTTCAAAATTTCTTTTTCTCTTGGTATAGAATTCAGGATCTATTCCGGCTTCAGAAAAAGCTTTTAACCATTCATCAAATTTGAATTTATCATCCCAACCATCAAATTTGCATCCCTTTTTCCAGGCAATTTCAAGAACTTTCGAAACCTTTCTATCTCCTCTTGCAAAAGTTCCTTCTAAAAAACTTCTTTCCGGTTCGTGATAATTAAAGGTGATTTTTTTATCCTTAATATTATCTTTAAGTAAATTAATTTTATCGTAAAATTCTTCTATATCATCCTGGGCTTCCCATTGAAAAGGTGTAAATGCTTTAGGAACAAAACAAGCAACACTAGTTGTTAGCTTGAAATTACCTCTAATTTTTTCCTTTGGTCTATTGAAAAAGATATCTTTAATTTTATATGTCAGCTCTTTAATTCCCATAACATCATGCATTTCTTCTCCTGGTAAGCCAATCATAAAGTATAATTTAACACTTGACCAACCAAAGTTAAATAAATCTTCTAATTTTCCAGTTATATCTTCTTCAGTTATATTTTTATTAATTATATCTCTCATCCTTTGAGTTCCTGCTTCAGGAGCAAAGGTAATACTTGATTTTCTAACACTTTGGATTCTGTCAATTAATTTATCAGATAGGGAATCCATTCTTAAAGATGGTAGAGATACATTTATATTTTCTTTTTCATATTTATCAAGAAGTTCTATTATTAAATCTTCAATTTCTGAATAATCTCCACTACTTAAGGAAGATAGAGAAATTTCTTCATGGCCGGTATTTTTTATAAGTTCTTCTATTTGACTTACTATTGTATCTTTATCTTTTTCCCTAACTGGCCTATAAATCATGCCTGCTTGACAAAATCGACATCCTCGAGTACAGCCTCTAAAAATTTCTACCATAACTCTATCATGTACTGTTTCTATGTATGGTACTAGAGTTTTTTCAGGATAATAAGACTTAGTCAAATCTTTTACAATCCTCTTTTTTACTGTAGGTTTAACATTTTCTACTGTGGTTTTTCTCTCTTTAATCAATCCGTCTTCATTATATACTTCTTCATAATATGAAGGCACATAAACTCCTTCGATTTTGGAAGCTTCATATAAAAATTCTGATTTAGAGTAATCAGGATTATTTTTCATGGTTTCCATCAAATCAATTAATTCCAAAGTCACTTCTTCACCTTCCCCAATCACAAATAAATCAATGAATTCGTGTAATGGCTCTGGATTAAAAGCGCAGGGTCCTCCTGCTATTATTAAAGGATCTTCATCTCTTCTATCCTTACTTTTTATAGGAATATTCCCTAAATCTATCATGTTTAATATATTTGTGTAGCTCATCTCATACTGGAGAGTAAATCCTATGATATCAAACTCTTTTATGCTGTCCCAACTTTCAAGGGCAAAAAGGTCTAAGTTGTTAGCTCTTAGTTCATCTTCCATATCTGTCCAGGGAGCAAAAACTCTTTCACACCAAATATTATCTTTTTTATTTATCATGTTGTAAAGTATATGCATTCCTAAATGAGACATCCCAATTTCATACACATCAGGAAAGGCAAACAAGAATCTTAAATCTGTACTATTAATATCTTTATTGTAGCTGTTAAGCTCTCCGCCTGTATATCTGGCTGGCTTCTCGACTTTTCTTAATATTTTTTCTATCATTTTGTCATTATTCATTTTATACTTCCTTTTCCATATTTCTAATTATTTTAATTTCTTTTTTATAGCCTTTGCTTATTGATATATGTGGTCCTATTTTTATCATAAACAACTCCTATTTCTCTTTATATTAATGTTTTATTATGATATCATATATTTTAAAGTAATGCTATATTTTAGGAGGATAATAATGAGTTATAAGAAAGAAGCTTACAAGCTAAAAGCTGAATCAATTATTAAAAATTTTAAAAAAAGAAAAATAAATGGTTTTTATTGTGAAAGCAAAAATGAAGCTTTACAAAAAGCTTTAGAATTAATCGAAAAAGGTTCTACAGTATCCTGGGGTGGAAGTACGACTATTCAAGAAGTAGGATTACTTGATGCTGTAAAAGATGGTGAATACGAAGTTATCGACAGAGATACTGCATCAAATCCAGAGGAACGATGGGAAATAATGAGGAAATCATTTTTTGCTGATACTTATATTACTAGCTCTAATGCTCTAACGATAGACGGTGAGCTGGTTAACATAGACGGCAATGGTAATAGAGTTGCTGCTATGTCTTTCGGACCAAAAAAGGTTATAATAATTGTTGGAATGAATAAAATCGTTGATAACTTAGATTGTGCTGTAAAGAGAGTTCAAAATGAAGCAGCTCCACCTAACGTTCAAAGGTTAAATTTAAATACATCTTGCAGTAAAACAGGATACTGTATGGATTGTTATACAGATGATTGTGTATGTGGACAAATATTAATTACAAGATATAACCGAGTTAAAGATCGTATTAATGTAATAATTGTTGGAGAAGAGCTTGGTTTTTAATGGCTAAGGAAGGTTTTAAACTTGAATTTAAATAAAAAAACATTAAAGAGATTCGATTTTATACTGATAATTGATGTAATTATTTTATCAGTATATGGATTAATTATGATTGGAAGTGCCACTTCAGGAGGCAACTTTTTAAGCAATCCTTATGTAAAGACCCAATTGATAGCCTTTATTTTAGGTCTTATTGCTGTAGTGATTTTGTTATTTATAGATTACGAAATCTACGGCAATTTATATTTATTTATATACGGTATATCAAATATACTTTTGCTAGCAGTTTTATTTTTTGGTTTTGGTGAAGACCAATGGGGTGCGAGAAGTTGGTTATCTATAGGTCCTATTACTTTTCAACCTTCAGAGATTGCAAAAATAGGTATAATCATATCCCTTTCAAAATTTATAGAAAAAAACGAAGACAACCTAAACAATCCCCTTACTTTGTTGAAAGTAATTGGATTCGCTGCTGTTCCAATAGTTTTGATTCTCCTACAGCCAGACTTTGGTACTGCTATGGTTATGCTGTTTTTTATAGCAATAATGTTTTTTATAAGTGGTATTGATTACAAATATATTTTGTCAGCGGTTGTTGTAGGACTTATATCTCTTCCTATTGTATATATGAACTTAGAAGAATTTCAACTTAATAGAATCAAGGTATTTTTTAATCCAGAACTTGATCCTCAAGGTGCAGGTTATCAGGTTTTACAATCAAAGATTGCTATTGGTTCGGGAAAGTTGTTTGGTAGAGGTTTGTATCAGGGAGTCCAAAATCAATACGGGTTCTTACCTGCTAAAGAAACTGATTTTATTTTTGCAGTGATTGGTGAGGAATTAGGTCTGATAGGTGGGGGTATTTTAATTTTCTTGTATATAGTCTTGATGTATAGGTTAATTAAGATTTCTAAAAATGCTTTAGATACCTTCGGTTCTTTGATGGTAATAGGATTTACCGGAATGATGCTCTTTCACATATTTGAAAATATTGGTATGACAATTGGTCTCACTCCAGTTACTGGTATACCTTTACCTTTCATAAGTTACGGAGGCACTTTTATGCTGGTAAATATGATTTGTATAGGTCTTTCTTTAAATGTTGCTTTAAAAAGAGAAGGATTAGAATTTTAAAAGGACTCGTTAATGAGTCCTTTCTCTAAAGCAGCTTCCCCCTATAAATTCTTTGATAATAGACGTGTTCGGTATAATAAAATCTTCTTCAAAACCTACAATGTAATTCAAAAATTCTATTAACCTTTTTTTCTCAGAAGCAAACTCTCCTTCATCATCTAATCCTTCAAGTACTTTTAAAGCATGTTTCTTAAGTACTGCTAATTCATATATTAAGGATGAGTTAAACATAACATCTGCGTTTTCCTGGAAAGGGAAAATATACTTTTCTTCTCCTTTTCTTACATTATTCCACAAATCTAAAGTAGTTGCAGCATCATATCCTCTATATTTACTATCTCTTATCATTCTTCTAAGAAGTCTAAGATCCGTAGTCGATATTCTATTATGGTTATCTACATTTAGTTGAGTCAATGCACTTATATATATTTTATACTTATCCTTTTTATCTATATCCTTTGTTAGCTTTTCATTTAATCCGTGGATACCTTCAATAATTAAGTATTCATTACTGCTGATCTTAATCGGTTTTTTATCAAAGTTTCTTTTGCCAGTTTTAAAACTATAGGATGGTATAACTACCTCTTCTCCTGATAGGAGTTGTTTTAAATGTTCGTTAAAAAGTTCTAAATCCAAAGCATCAATTGTATCATAGTCATAATTTCCTTCTTCATCTTTTGGAGTTAAATGCCTTTCTACAAAATAGTCATCTAAACCTACGGTATGGAATTTTTTCCCATTTACCCTTAGTTGAACTCCTAATCTTTGAGAAAATGTAGTTTTTCCAGAAGAGGAAGGTCCTGCGATTAGTATTATCTTGCTATCGCTCTGACATATCTCATCTGCTATTTGAGCTATTTTTTTCTCATGGAGAGCTTCGCTGATTCTAACGATATCATCTAAATCATCATTCAAAGTATGCTGATTTAATTCTCCAACATTTTTAATTCCTATTAACTGAGCCCAATTTTCGGATTCTCTAAATATTTTTAGAAGTTTTTCTTGTTTTATATATTCCGGTATTTTATCCATTGTGTCTTTTCTAGGATAGGTTAGCACTATACCTCTGCCTTCAAGTTTTATATCAAACTTATTTACTTCTCCTGTTTTATCAAAAATTGGTCCGTTAATATTGAAAAAATATCCATTTATTTTATATAATTCAAAATTTTCCTTGTCTAAAGTATTAAATAATTTTACTTTATCCATCATACATTGGGATTTAAAAATTTCGATAGCTTCATCCTTTGGCTTTACTTTTTTCTCAATAGAAAGATTTTCCTCAATTATTTTATTCATTTCATATTTTATATCATCAAGGTTTTCCTCTATTTTATTTAAGCTTATATTTAGCTCAACGTAAAGACCCTTATTTATTGAGTGCTCAATAAATACCTTTTTTTGATTTCCTAAAATTTTCTTTACTGCTAGTGTAAAGATAATGCCTAGGGTGTTCTCATTTTTTCTAATAATATTCCACGTGTCTTGATTATAATTATTCATATACGTCCTCCTCGGAACAATTTTTTTATTTATACGTTTAAATATATAGGGCGTCCTAAAGTTTCATCCCTGTTGAGGGTCTGGCCAACCCTCTTTTTATTCAAAAAAACTTATTTGTTTTTTGTTGTAATTAATAAAATTAGAAACAGATAATCCAATAAGTCTTAATTTTTCATCAATATTTATATCCTGTATTAATTTGCAGGCTTCTCTGTATAAAACCTCACTATCTGAAGTAAATACATTTATAGTCCTACTCTTAGTATGGGTTTCGAAGTTAGTTGTTTTTATCTTTATTGTTATTGTTTTAAAATATAAGTTTTCTTCTACTATGCTATCTTCTATCTCTTTAGAAAAAGCATATAAATATTTTTTTAGCTCTTTTATATCTTTAGTATCTTCTTTTAATGTTCTTTCTTTGCCAATGGATTTACTGATTCTCTTTTTATATTCTACTTCTCTTAAATCTTTTCCTCTAATTCTATCATAAATTTCAATACCATGTTTACCAAAAATTTCAACCATGTACTCTTTATTTAGAAGAAGCAAATCTCCAACTGTATAAATTCCTATATTATTAAGATTTTCCTTAGATTTACTACCTATACCGTGAACTTTAGTTATGCTTAAAGGCTTTAAAATTTCCGGTACATCTTCGAATTTTATAATTTTAAGTCCATTCGGTTTATTCCAATCAGATGCTATTTTAGCTAAGAATTTGTTATAAGATATACCAAGGGAAAAAGTTATTCCTACTTCTTTATTTATAACTTCCCTAAGATACTTTAACCTATTCATATAATCTATTTTATGGTCTGTTAAATCCAAATATCCTTCGTCTATTGAAACTTTTTCTACTTTATCAGTTACATTTTCATTAATTATTTTAAAAATTTTTTTGGATACTTCAGAGTATTTTTTGTGGTTTGGTCTTACAATAATACAATTAGGACATTTTTTCTTTGCAATATACACTGGCATTGCGGATTTTATACCGTACTTTCTAGCCTCATAGGAACAAGTTGTTACTACTCCACGCTTTGATTTTCCTCCGACTAACACTGGCTTACCTTTTAATTTAGGATTATCTCTTATTTCTATAGAAGCGTAAAAAGCATCCATATCTATGTGAGCTATAATTTTTTCCAACTTAATCACCAAATATATCCCGTGTTTTGTCTTTAAATCTTTCAGGTGTAGATGCTACAAAAGATTTATCATTTAAATAATCTAAGTCTCCTTTGATTTCTTTAAATTCTATTTTATATGCATGGAGGTAGTAGTACTTATCGTCTCCCATTGATTTTCCACTATATTTCTTGTCCCCTAATAAGGGATGGCCTATACTATCCATGTGAGCTCTAATTTGGTGGGTTCTACCTGTTACAAGCTCGAATTCAACTAATGTGTAACCATCATTAAACTTTAATGGCTTTAATTTTGTAATTATTTTTTTCCCTTTTGTAGAATTTACCTGGGAAACTTTATTTTCTCTTGTTATGTAATCTTCTAAAAACTTCTTATCTTCAATATGCCCTTCTACTATACCTTTATAATATTTGTTTATATTTTTATTTCTCATTATTTTGTTCAATTTTTTTAAGCTTTGATAATTTTTAGCCCCAACCACTATTCCACTGGTATTTTTATCTAGCCTATTAATAAATGCCGGTCTAAAAGTTTTACTTTTATAGTTATTATCAAATTCTAAGTATGTCAGCATCATATCTAAGAGTGAAACATTATTAGAACTATCCGGTTGCATTGTAATTCCAACAGGTTTATTTATTATTAGAAGATTTTCATCTTCATAAACTAAATCCAACTTATTATCGGATTTTATATAATCTTTTTCTTCTCTAAATTTATTTATAGTATTTTCAGCAAGATAAAATTCTATAATATCTCCTTTTTCTAATATTACATCAGGTTTTGATTTTTTTCCATTTAACTCTATGTTCTTTTTTCTTATCATTTTTTGTATGAAAGAGTTTGGTGCCTTATTTAGGTATTTTCCAACAAATCTATCAAATCTTTGATTTTTTTCATTATCGTCGATAGTTATTTTTCTCATTTTATCCCTCTTGATTAATTAAAATTAATTTATTCTTTATACAGTTTATATTGAATGGCTTTATTATATGTGATATATTTAATATATAAATACTTGGAGTGATGGCCTTTGAAGAAAATTATTAATTTTATTAAAGATTTTTTTTATGAAATAACAGATTATGCACTTATTATCATTGTAGTAGTTGTGATAGGTTTAATTCTTATTTGGCGTTTTAATGCTTTGTTTGATATAGAAATAAACAAAGACCCTATGGAAGGTGAAGACATCCCTCCTATAAGTCAAGAAGAAAATCCTACTGGTTCAGCAGTTGAAACTCCAGAAGAAGAACCACCAACCGAAGACCCGGAAGATCCAATCGAAGAAGAACCGGAACAAATTTTAGTAGAAGTACCTTCTGGTACTAGTGCTCAGGGTATAGCTGATATTCTTTTATCTCGAGGTCTAATCGAAAACAAAGAAGAATTTATTCAAAAAGCTATAGAATTAGGATTAGATACTCAGTTAAAATCTGGAGAATTTTTAATCGATAATAATGCAACTTTAGAAGAGATTCTAAAAATAATATCTCGAACAAATTAACATAAAAACTATTTAAAAAGTAAACCTTTTTAAATAGTTTTTTTAATACTCTTCATTTACATAATAATCAATTACCGATTTTCTTTCCTTTTCTAGAAAAACCCCTTCTTTCTTTAATACATTTAGAATCCAAATGCTTTTAGAATGAAGTACTGCATATTCGTAATCTTCTAATACTATTTCATATAGTATGTTTTTCAACTGTCTTGATTTCACCTTAATAAAATACGCTTTTACATTTTCGTATTTTAGTAATCTTAACAATCTAAAGGTAGTTTTATCCTTTTCATTGTAAAAATAGTTGCAATCTTCTAAATACTTTTTATAGTAGGAAAAATGTTTAGAATTATTTTTTTCTTCTTTTGCCAGCAAATTATAATATTTTGCCATCATGTTATAGTATTGGAAATTGAACATACCTTTTTCATAACTATCTATTCTTCTAAAAGGTTTTATTTTCATTCCTAATATGTATTTATGATTTTCTTCTATATACTCTTTTTTTGTTATATCGCCATTTTTGTATTGAACAATAAGAGAATCTCTATGTTCAAAAAATTCATCAAATATATTTACTTCTTTTTTATAATGTTTCAAATCTTACACCTTTCTAAGATAAAATATTATTACTTTGAAATAAGATTTTATCAAATAAAGCAATTAA
>DPPH01000180.1:1123-6653 GCA_003539375.1 Clostridiales bacterium | reverse complement strand
AAGTACAGCTGTACCGTAAGTTGGTAATCCTTCTCCAGTTACACCATTTTCTTTAATTTTAGCCAGTTTTTCTTTAGTTAATTCTTTTAATTTAGCTTCATCGTATACCTTAACTTTTCCTGTTCCTTTAACTGTAATTGCTTTAAGGTTTTTAGAACCCATTACAGCTCCAACTCCAGATCTTCCAGCTGCTCTATCTTCATCATTCATTATAGCAGCTATTTTACTTAAGTTCTCTCCACCAGGACCAATTGTTAGTACTTTAGTTCCCTTTGGAGCATCTTTTGTAAGTTCCTTTGTAGTTTCAGATACATATTTGCCCCATAGATTTGAAGCGTCTTTCAACTCTACTTTTTCATCTTCTATTGATAGGTAAACTGGCTTTTCAGATTTACCTTCAAAGATTACAGCATCGTATCCTGCTGATTTTAATTCTGCTCCCCAGAAACCACCTGAGTTTGAAGATGCAATAGTTCCAGAAAGAGGAGATTTTGTAACAACCATGTATCTACCACCAGTAAATGCAGGTGAACCAGTAAGAGGTCCTGTCATTACCATAAGTTTGTTTTCTGGACTTAAAGCATCAACTTTAGGATCTACTTCATCCATCATCATTTTTGTTCCTAGGCCTCTACCACCTATGAATTTTTTTGCCAATTCTTCATTTAATTCTTCAACTTTAATACTTCCATCAGTTAAATTTACTCTTAAATATTTTCCATTATATCCATACATAAAAAAACCTCCATTTTTATTTTATTAATATATATTGCAATTCTCATGCCAACAAAATTAGTCAATAATTTAACAGGTTTTGTCTATATATATAATAAAAACAGAGGTTTATGTATCGATTTTGAACGCATTTTATGGTTTATTGATATTATATTGTCAATCTTATATTTTTGTGCTTAATTTTGAGTGTTCTATTATGTTACATTGTTCTATTATGATACATTTATTTTATACTCTTTTATTTTCCTGTAGAGAGTATTTCTACTTACACCTAAAATTTCAGATGATTTTGAAATATTCCCTTCTGTTCTATTGAGTATCTTTTCTATATGAATTCTCTCTACTTCTTCCAAACTTAGATTTTCTTTTGTCTCTATTGTTGCATTACCATTGTGTTTAATGTTTTTACTGAAAAAATCCATGGGAAGGTGTTCTGTATTTATTATTAATTCTATAAAATTCTCTAATTCTCTTATATTTCCCGGCCAACTGTAATCTAATAAGTACTCCATGTATTCTTTAGGAATTTCTATTTCTTTTTTATTTAGTTTTTTAGAAATTCGTTTCATAAAGTATTCTATTAATAATGGGATATCTTCTTTTCTTTCTCTGAGAGGTGGAAGTTTAAGAGGTAGAACATTAAGTCTATAGTATAAATCCGTTCTGAAGTTACCGTTTTTAACTTCTTCTCTTAAGTCTTTGTTTGTTGCTGCTATTATCCTTACATTAATAGGTATTTCATCGTTACCACCTATTCTTCTAACTATTCCTTCTTCTATTACTCTAAGAAGCCTGGTTTGTAAGTCTAAAGGCATTTCTCCAATCTCATCTAAAAATATAGTCCCACCGTCGGCAATCTCAAATTTTCCAGGATGTCCACCTTTTTTTGCTCCTGTGAAAGATCCTTCTACATATCCAAAGAGTTCACTTTCGATAAGATTTTTAGGAATTGCTCCACAGTTAATGGCTACAAAAGATTCTTCCCTTCTTCTACTGTGATTTTGTATAGATTGGGCAAAGCTTTCCTTTCCCGTACCACTTTCTCCTAATATTAATACCGTCGATTTACTATCCGAGATTTTTTTTGCGTATTCTATTGTATTTTTAATTACTTCAGACTCTCCGATTATTTTATCAAAGGTATAAATTGCTCTGCTACCAGTAATTCTATTAGCTAATTTTCTAACTTTTTTTACATCCTTGAAAACTAAAACAATTTCCTGTACAATTCCTAGATTGTCTAATACTGGATAAGCACTTACATTTACTTCCTCTTTATTTAATCCTAAATTTACATATACATCCTTTTGAAGTACATCCTCTCCTTTTTTTATTTCTTTTGCGATACTATCCCAATCTCTTATTACTTCACGAATATTTTTTTTCTTTATCTCGTTTTCTGTATAGCCAAACATCTTTTCAAGATAATTATTCGCCATCTTAATTTTACCACTAAAATCGCTCGTAAGAATTGCTGCCGGTATCGAATTTAAAATAGTCTCAATATAATTTTTACTAAGAGCTAATTTTTTATTATATTCTTTTATTTTTAGCATATTTTCTATAGCATTTACTGCAGCTGCTACTATTCCCAGAGTATGAGGATGAACATTTCCAATATCTCCAGTTAAATTCAAACTTCCAATTATTTCTCCTTTTGGATTTCTAATAGGAGCACCGGAACAAGTCCATTTGTGAAAAACTTCTACGTAGTGTTCTTTCCCCGAGACCTGAAGAGGTCTTCCCTCTACAATCGCAGTACCCATACCGTTTGTCCCCATATATTCTTCTCCCATATAAGCTCCAGGAACTAGAGCATTTTGAAAGGATTTTTTTAAAATATCATCGTCGCCAATCATATTTAATATGCAACCTTCTTCATCGGTTAAGATTGCAAAGAAATTTGAACCTTTAACAAGATTATATAGGTTTTCAATAAATGGGCTGGATGTCATTATCAGGTTGCTCTTTTCTTTTATTTTTTCATCTAATTCATTTTGATTTAATACTTTCTTACTTTCTTTTTGTTTTACATCTATTCCGTATGCCTTACTTCTTCGATTTGATTCTTTTATAAAATTTCTATTTTTTAAATCCATTCTTTCTCCACCAATATTTATATGTGATTTACAGCGTTAATAAAGTCAAACCATCTGAAACTTTCGTAGTATTCATCCTTATACTTTTTAAAATCACCGCTGTAAATTATTTTTAGTTTTTCTGCTTTCTCTTTTGCTTCATTTAGGTACTTTTTATACTCAATTTCTCTATCAACTATCTTTTCATACTCAAAAGCTTTATTTATGTAATCAAAACTAGATTCAATACCAAAATTATTTATCAGATTAATCTGGTCGATACTGTTTATATGATTCCAGCTACCGCTTTTTAAATCTATTTGATATTCTTCTAAGAAAAGATATCCATATTCGGCTATGAATTCAATAGCATCTAGTATGAAATCTACATCTTCTTCAGTCATTGTATAATGAAGGTTAATCCTAGTCCATCCCGGTTTTAAGGAATGAACATCTTTTTGAATTATTCCTCTAAATATTTCTGACTTTGCAGAATCTATGCCTAGGAGTCTATGTCCGTAAGGTCCAGCACAGGCGCATCCAGCTCTAGACTGTATGCCAAATAAGTCATTTAATAATTTGGTAATAAATCTTGGATGAAGATCTTTACCTTTGTGTTCAATCATAAAAGATATTATAGACACTCTTTTATCAGGGTCTTTAGGTCCTAATACTACAACATTCTCATTATTTTCAAACCTATCCATAAATTTCTTTGTGTACTCGTATTCCAGTTCTTCTATTTTTTCTAATCCGATTTTATTTTTGAGTTCTATTGCTAATGCTGCTTTTATAGCCTGCATTATTCCAGGAGTACCTGCTTTTTCTCTTTCTTCAGGATCTTTGTAGTAGTCTTGGCCCAGTTCACTCACATAATCCACAGTCCCACCTCCTGCTGTAGTTGGTGCTATGGAGTTATCGTACAGTTTAGAATTTATTACCAGTACTCCGCATGCTCCCGGTCCTCCTAAAAATTTATGAGGAGAGAAAAATACTGCGTCTAAGTATGAGCCGTTTTCTGGATTCATATCAATTTCTACATAGGGTGCACTGGCGGCATAGTCAAAACAAGCTATTGCATTATTTTCGTGTAGTATATCTGCAACTTTGTAAACATCAGTTTTTATACCCGTTACATTTGAGGCTGCTGAAAATGAACCAATTTTGACTCTTTCAGAATATTTTTCGTCTTTTAGTTTGTTTTCTAAATCTTCCAGATCAAGATATCCTTCACTATTTAATTTTATTTCTACTACTTCAGCTATGCTTTCTCTCCACATTAGAATATTCGAGTGATGTTCATAAGGCCCTATAAATACTACCGGTCCATTGTCGTGAAGTTCTCTTTTTAATTCTTCATATAAATTTTTATTGAATTCTTTATTTAAATCAGAATTATCTATTAGATTTTTAAACCTTTCTCTTGTTGCCGGTGCAAAGTATAGACCTAGTATTTCACTTAGTCTTAAAACTGCTCCCGTAGCTCCAGCTCCCGCTTCTATTACATAGCAGTTTTTCGATGCATTCAATTCATTCTTTACTATTTTTTCTGCTTTGTGAAGAAGGTTTGTCATTACTTCTCCTGTAATATCATCTTCGGTATGAGTATTAGCATAAAATTTTTGAATTTCCACAAGATATTTTTCAACAAACTTTAAAGCTCGTCCAGATGCAGTATAATCTGCATAGGTCATAACTCTTTCCCCATAAGGAGTTTTAAAAAACTTATCCAGACCTACAATTTCTTTCCTTAATACATCTAAATTCATAAATTCCTCCTTTTTTTAACTTGGATCTATATGTACAATAACTTCTTTTGTATTATCGATATCTTCGAAAATCTTCTCTCTAACCAGCTCACATACATCGTGAGCTTCCTTTATTGTGTAATAAGAAGGTACTACTATATCCATATCTATAAGATATACAGAGCCACTTCGTCGCATTCTTATGTCATAGGCGTTTACTACCCCTTTTACCCCTTCTGCTATTTCTTCTATTTCTTTTATTTTATTTTCATCAGCAGATTCATCCATAATCTGTCCTGTAGCTTCCATGAGTATCTCAAAAGCCATCTTGGCAATAAACCCTGAAATGATTATACTGGCTAGAGGATCTAGAATAGGGTAACCCATTCTCGCTCCTAATATTCCTAAAAAGGTAGCTGAAGTTGCTAATACATCGGAACGATGATCTTTAGCATTGGCTATAGTAGCTGGCGAGTTAGATTCTAATCCTGCTTTATAAGTAAATCTGTACAGAACTTCCTTGACTATAATTGAAAGTACAGCAACATACAGAGCTGTGCTTCCTGGAGTAGAATAATTTCCCCTTAAAATAATCCTAATACCGGTGGAAACAACTTGATACGCTAGCATTCCCAGCATCAAGCCTATAACCATGGATGCAATTACTTCTACTTTATAGTGACCATATGGATGTTTTTTATCCGGTGGTTTTTTTGCTATTTTCAAACTCACGAAAATAAACACAGAAGAAACTATGTCCGATGTTGAATTCATTGCATCGGCAATCATAGCGCTACTGTTAGAAACTAAACCAGCCCATCCTTTAACTATAGCTAAGGCAATGTTGGCAAATATTCCTATTTTTATCCACTTTTCCGTCGTTTTATCTTTTAAATTATCCATAATATCTTTCCTATATACATGTTAACTTTTATTATAACATAAACAAAAATAAAAATCCTTTATATG
>DPPH01000180.1:0-887 GCA_003539375.1 Clostridiales bacterium | reverse complement strand
AAATTATCTTATTTAGAAAGTAAATTTTCTATTGTGTGTTTTACAAGCTTAGGTGCTACTTCGAAAGAATACTTTTTCTCAAGTCTTTCTGTAAACTTGTGGGCATCTTTACCAAATGGTCCTATGTTTACAACTGGAAGTCCTAGCTTTTGCATAGCATCTAAAGGTAATTTATATTTAGAATCTAATGCAGGCATATTGCTCTTTAGAGCTTCCATAATCTTAGGATCTTTAGGTGCAGATACGAAACTTAAATCTGAAATATATGGATAGAATTTCTTGCTTACTATCTTATAATCTGACTCAACTGCATCTACTGCTTCATCTACTGACTCAAGAAGGATTTTTTCTTTATGTTCGCTTCCTTCAACGTAGATATGTGGGTAGTAAGGAGGTGAGTAGTATACTACTACCACTGGATCCTTATCAGACCATAATTTATGAACTTCTTCAACAACCTTCATGCTGAAATCTCTTTCATCTAAAGATTTGTCCTTTAGTAATTCTTCCTTAATTTCTTCTATCTTAGTATCAAGTTCATCTCCCATTTCAGCTTTTACTGCATCGTAAAGTTCGTTAAATGACATAACTCTTGGTTCCCAAGGTAGTTCTTCATGAGGGAAATTACTAGCATCACAGAACTGCTTGTACTGGTCGTTTAAGTCTGCTACTACTTCAGTGAAGGCTTCATTAGCTGCATCTTTCATTTTAGTCATTACTTCATCCGGTGTACTCTTATGTGTTGAATAGTTGAAGTAAAGAGTCGCCGTCTTCGCTATCTGTACTGAATATTCTTCCTTTAAGTCCTTCTGTCTTAAAGTAATTGGAGGTAGTGATACTTCACCTTCTGCAACATCACAGTATTCAAATTTTAAGTTTATTTTATT
>DPPH01000253.1 GCA_003539375.1 Clostridiales bacterium | reverse complement strand
AAATACATATACACCCACTTGAATCTTTTTGCGCATACCCACTTTGGTTTTTGCGGGATGTCATATACCCTTTCTAATATACAACATACCCCCTAGAAGCCTCTATACTTCAGTATTCGATATAAGTAGATCTTTGAGCCATTTAGGTAAATGGTTAACCTTCTTAAACTCTAAAATTTTCATTGCAACTTCTTTAGCGTCTTCTTCTCTCCAAAATCTGTCTTTAGTATAACATTCTTGATTGCAATACTTCCTCTTCTTAGTTCCTAAAGACTTAAACTCTTTCCCGCAATACTCACAATGAAAAATATATGATTTGCGATGGCCCTTCTCCCACTCTCTTTTACATTCCATTGAGCAGTATTTCCTCTTGCGCCCAAGCTTATTTTGTTCAAGTGGAGCACCACAATTACAACAAAGTATAAATAAAAACTCTTCTTCAATTACTTTTTTATTTTCTTTGGCTAACTCTTTTCCATATCCATCCAAACCATTTTTTCTACAATAACCTCTAACGCTGTCTCTTGTTAATCCAATGGCATCTGATATTCTCTTATAACCAAAGCCCTGCAAGCGCATAGCTTTAATCTTTTGCCTCTGTTCATCATTCATACAAAATCACTTCTTAACAAATAGTAACTTACTAATCACCTAAATTAGCTATTTGTCAAGGATATATTTATAGCATATTAATATAACGCCTAATATAAGATAATATTCTTTGATTTAATAATCTAATGTTGGTATTATATTTGTTTAAGTTTTTCTATCAATTCTTTTGCTGAATCACTTATTGTTGCCCCTTCGTATGTAATTTCCAGTTGGTCTGGAAAATAATTTTTATAAACTTCTAGCTTTTTAGTCCATCTTCTATCATAATTTTCTGTACCTATCATCCCTAAATGTTCCCAGTATATATCTTTTACATTTGACAATCTTATGGTGAAATCAGGTACAATCTTATCATTCTCATAATAGAGTTCTTTTTCATATTCATACTCAATTCCATTTTCATAAAGTAGATTTGCAATAATGACTTCGGATTTTGACCTTACTTTATCTCCTTTTAATGTAGAGTATATCCTACCTAATTTGAATTTTGGAACACCTAAGTATTTTCCGATTTCTTGATGTAACTGCATTGATGAATTATCTTCATCTAGTAGATATACAAAGTAGTCTAGTAACTTATGTTTATATCTCTTTTTCTCTTCTATATATTCATTTAATTGTTCAATTTTTTCATCAGATATACTCTTGCATTTACTTTCAACTATTAGGCATTTCGGGAAGCCTTTTTGTAATTTAACCTTTTCTTCTAAAACTGATTTATAAATAAGGTCGGCAATGTATCTAGGAGTTAATCCTGTTTTCTTTAAAGTAGTTATAAAACTTTTGGTTTTACTAGAATTATATATATCATCCAACTCTTGCATCTTAATATCCGTAAGCATTTTTAGATTTGAAACTCCCTTACATCTAATAGATAACAAATCATTGTCTAAGAAATAAGGTAGGCATTTTTGTATCGATTCATCTTCGAAGTATTGCAATGTCTTTAACCCTATTTTATTACTTGTGATTTTGTTATAGCATTCTTTCATTTCATCTATATTTGGAAATGACCTATCGATAAAGTGTGTTTTCTTTACTTGAATATTTTTATTAGTATAAAGCACATATGCATTGGCAGCAGGTATATCACGTGCTGCTCTACCCACTTCCTGATAATACTGTTCTACAGATTCAGGTATCATAAAATGAATTACAACTTTGATATCTGGTATGTCTATTCCCATACCAAAAGCATTGGTTGCAAAAATAATATCTATATCATTGTTCTTATACTTAATTATTATATCTTGTCTCTCTTTTGATGACATATCTCCATGGAATCCAGTTGCTTTAAACCCTCTTTCAAGAGCTTCTTTAGTTAAATTATCCACGCCTCTTTGGTGATATTTTCTATATAAATAAACCAAGACTTTCTCATTTTTATGTATATTTAATAGTTCCCAAAACTTATCTTCTTTTTCATTTTCATTTTCAAATTTTAAAACCTTTAGTGCTATTTCAGATCTAATTAGTGCATCGTCCTTGATTATGTTATCCTTGTTTATTTTAAAGTCATTACATATATCTGTTATTTCCTTAGAATTTAATGTTGCAGTTAACCCTAATATAATAGGAGATGATTCAGAATCTTGATATACCGAATCTAGAAATTCAGGTATTCTCTTATAAAAAGGACGAAAACTAAATCCCCATTGACTTACACAATGTACTTCATCAATAGCTATTAATTTTATCTCGTCTTTTCTTGACCTAATACAATATTCAAAAAATCCATCTGTTGAAATTCTTTCTGGACTTACAAAAATAAAATCTGGATTTAATTCGCCATTACTAAATTCTTTTAATATCTTTACTTGCTTATTAGCGTTTATTCCTCCATGTATAGTTAAAACTTCATATCCTTGTTCCCTAATTTTTTCAGTTTGCTCATCAATTAATGCAATTAATGGTGAAATTACAATAGTAATCCCCTCTAAAGATAACCCAGAAAGCCAGTATATCAATGATTTACCGCCTCCTGTTGGCATTATGCATAATGTATTATTACCTTCCAGTACATTAGTGACTACTAATTTCTGAAAATCCTTTAATGAGAATCCTTTTAATAAGAATTCATTTGCAAGGTTAGGAAAATATTTATTAAATAGACCGTGTACATTAGTAGTATCCATGACCTTCCTCCCTTACTTGACTTTTAAGAAAATCAATCTCTTCTCCATGCTCTTGAGCTACAAATGATAAAAAAGCGTCAACAATTACATAGCGATAATTTGTGTCAATGT
>DPPH01000033.1:2557-3617 GCA_003539375.1 Clostridiales bacterium | reverse complement strand
AAGAGTATTTCTATAATTCAAGTAATAGACGGTAAGCACGTACTAGCAGACAAGGTTTCTATCCAATAAATAGAATAAATCAAAAAATATTGGTAAGGAGAGATTTGTTGTCTCTCCTTGCCCTTTTATTGAAAGGAGGCAATTAATTTGACTTTATTAATACAGCAGTTTATAAACGGATTATCAGTAGGAAGTATCTATGCACTTATTGCCTTAGGTTATACATTAGTATACGGAATTATAAAATTGATAAACTTCGCCCATGGAGAAATAATGATGATGGGTGCTTATTTTGCTTTTATTACTGTTATAACTATGGGCCTTCCATTTTTAGCAACTCTAATATTTTCTATGGTTTTAGCAGCACTATTAGGAATTACTATAGAAACAGTTGCTTACAAACCTTTAAGAAAGGCACCTCGTATATCTGCCCTTATAACAGCTATAGGAATGAGCTTGTTTTTACAAAATTTAGCTCAGGTAATATTCGGTGCAGATCCAAAGGTTATGCCTGACCTAATACCTAAAAGACCTATAAATATAGCAGGAATACAAATTGGTACTGTAACAATAGTAACAATAATACTTTCGGTGTTTTTTATGATAGTATTGGATTTATTTATTAAAAATACGAAGCCTGGTAAGGCAATGAGAGCAGTATCTGAAGACAAAGAAGCTTCAGTAATTATGGGCATAAACGTTAACCGTACTATCAGCATAACTTTTGCTATTGGTTCAGCCTTAGGTGCTCTCGGTGGTGTGCTTTATAGTATTGCTTATACTCAAGTGTATCCAACTATGGGCATAATGCCTGGACTAAAAGCCTTTGTTGCTGCCGTTTTAGGGGGAATAGGACTTATCCCAGGAGCAATGCTTGGAGGTTTTATAATTGGTATGGTTGAAACTGTATCAAAAGCATATCTTTCAAGTCAATGGTCAGATGCCATAGTTTTCGGAATACTTATATTAGTTTTAATAGTAAAACCTACAGGTATCCTTGGCAAAAATGAAAGAGAGAAGGTGTAGATATGAAAAAAGACACATTAAAAAGTTATTTAAT
>DPPH01000033.1:0-2276 GCA_003539375.1 Clostridiales bacterium | reverse complement strand
TACTACGTTGGAATTATAGTATTTATTGGTGTTAATATAATACTAGCTTCAAGTTTAAATATAGCTACAGGTTTCCTTGGTCAATTAGCCCTTGGTCATGCAGGATTTATGGCTACAGGAGCTTACACATCTGCAATCACTGCTATGACCTTAATAGATAGAGGAGTTGCATTACCTAATTCAGTAATACTAATTATATCATTAATCGCAGCAGGAACAGTTTCTCTATTGGTAAGTTTAATCATAGGTATTCCTTCTCTTAGATTAAGAGGAGACTACTTAGGTATCATAACTTTAGGATTTGGAGAAGTTATTAGAGTTTTTATAAATAACATCAAATTTACAGGTGGAGCTCAAGGTCTTACAGGCATCCCAATGCTAACAACTTTTGACAATACTTTCTGGATTACAGTATTTGTAATTTTTGTACTATATACCTTTACCAATTCTAAACATGGTAGAGCTATAATATCAATTAGAGAGGATGAAATTGCTGCAGAAGCCGTAGGTATACCTACTACCTTCTATAAGGTTCTTGGCTTTTCAACAGCTGCATTCTTCGGTGGCGTTGGTGGTGGACTATATGCTCACTACTTAGCATTTTTAGATCCAAATATTTTTGGATTTATGAGATCCGTTGAAATATTAGTTATAGTAGTATTAGGTGGAATGGGTAGTTTAACCGGCTCAATAATAGCTGCTATAGTACTTACTATACTACCGGAAGCCCTTAGAGACTTTGCTCAGTATAGGTTATTAATTTATTCATTCTTACTTGTTGCAATGATGATATTTAGACCTCAAGGTTTATTTGGAACTGCAGAATTTTCAATGAAGATGTTCTTACATAAATTAAGACATAATCAGATAATATCTCCGAGAAAAGAAATAAAGGACGGTGATTGATATGGCATTACTAGAAACTAAAGATTTAACAATGCAGTTTGGTGGCCTTACCGCCGTAGATAATTTTGAAATAAGTGTAGATAAGGATGAATTGGTAGGATTAATTGGTCCAAATGGTGCAGGTAAAACTACTATCTTCAACATGCTCACCGGGGTATATACTCCCACAGAAGGTAGTATACATATTGGCGGAAAGAATGCAATAGGAAAAACTCCCTACCAAATAGTAAAATTAGGTGGAGCGAGAACTTTTCAAAACATTAGATTATTTAAAGATCTAAAAGTTATAGATAATATTAAAATAGCTTACCACCATGAAGTTGATTATAATATTCTAAATGGAGTATTTAGAACAAAAAAATTCTGGCAAGGCGAAAAAAAAGCATATGAAGAAGCTTTAGAGTTTTTAAAAATATTTGAAATGGAAGATTATGCAGATACCTTAGCTAAAAATCTTCCTTACGGAAAACAAAGAAAACTTGAAATAGCAAGAGCTCTTGCAACAAAACCTAAAATACTGATGCTAGATGAGCCAGCAGCAGGGATGAATCCACAGGAAACAAAGGAATTAATGGAGACTATACACTTCATAAAGGATAAATTTGATATAGCTATTTTATTAATAGAACATGATATGAATCTAGTAATGGGTATTTGCGAAAGAATAGTGGTAATAGATTACGGTAAAATAATAGCTAAAGGAACTCCTGATGAAATTAAGAACAACCCGGATGTAATCAGAGTTTATTTAGGAGAGTAGGTGATGATATGTTAAGAGTAAAAGATCTAGATGTATTTTACGATAAAATCCATGCAATAAAACAGCTTAGTTTCCATGTAGATGAAGGTGAAATAGTAACCCTAATAGGTGCCAACGGTGCTGGTAAAACAACAACTTTGAAAACAATATCACGAATTCTTGACCCTACTCATGGGATAATAAAATATAAAGATGAAGATATGTTAAAAATACATCCTCACCAAATCATAGATTTAGGTATAGCCCACGTGCCGGAAGGCAGAAGGATTTTTTCTAAAATGACAGTTTCAGAAAACCTTCAAATGGGAGCTTTCATAAGGAAAGATAAAAGAGAAATTCAAGAAGATTTGGAGATGGTGTATAAAAGATTTCCAAGATTAAAAGAAAGATACAAACAAATAGCCGGTACACTTTCCGGTGGAGAACAGCAGATGCTTGCTATAGGTAGAGCTCTAATGAGTAGACCTAAAATGATACTAATGGATGAACCCTCAATGGGTCTAGCGCCGATACTGGTAGAGCAGATATTTGACATCATAAATACAATAAACAATGCAGGAACTACTATATTATTAGTAGAACAAAATGCTAAACAGGCTCTCGAAATAGC
>DPPH01000022.1:5527-6849 GCA_003539375.1 Clostridiales bacterium | reverse complement strand
CATATAAGAGACGCTAACTGGTCAGACGGAACTCCTGTAACTGCAGAAGACTTTGCATATGCTTGGTTAAGAGTTCTTAACCCGGATACAGCTGCACAGTATGCATATCAATTATACCACATCAAAAATGCTCAAGCTTACAACACTGGTGAAATAACTGATCCAAGTGAAGTAGGAATTGAAGTTGTAGATGAAAAAACTCTTAAGGTTACATTAGAAAGAGAAACACCTTTCTTCTTAAGTTTAATGTCATTCATAACTTACGTACCTGCACAAAAAGCTGCTGTTGAGCAGTGGGGCGATGACTATGCATTAGAAGCTGACCAAATGGTTTATAGTGGACCTTTTGTAATTGAATCATGGGCACACGAAGATAGTTTAGTACTAGCTAAAAACCCTGAGTACTGGGATGCAGACACTGTAAAACTTGAGAGAATCGAAGGAACTATGATTACTGAAAATAATACAAAAATGCAGATGTATGACAACGGTGAACTTGATATAGCAACTGTACCAGCAGAATTCTTAGACAGATATATTGACGATCCAAACTACGTATCTCAAACAGAAGCAGTAACATGGTACCTACAGTTTAATATGGAAGATGAATGGTTCTCAAATCATAAAATGAGAGAAGCTTTTGCTCTTGCTACAGATGCACAAACATATGTAGATGTAGTACAAAACGGACTTGGTGAAGTAGCTGAAGGACACACTCCTCCTGCAATGCCAGGTGCTGGTGGAAAATCATTTGGTGAAACAAGAACAAGTGAATTACCAGGATACGATCCAGAAAGAGCTGCTCAATTATTTGAGGAAGCATTAGACGAACTAGGAGTAACTAAAGAAGAATTTGAAGAAACAGTTACTATAGTAGCTGGTGAAGGAGATACTTGGTCTAAGATAGCTCAGTTCTTCCAAAGTCAGTGGAAAGATACTTTAGGTGTTGAATTATTCATAGAACAAATGACATTTGCTATGAGACTTGATAGATACAACACTGGTACTTACCAAATCACATATGCTGGTTGGGGTGGAGACTACAACGATCCTCTAACATTCATGGATATGTGGGTAACTGAAGGTGGAAATAACGATGCATACTACAGCAATCCTGATTATGATGCAGCTATTCAAACTGCTTTAACAGGTTCTGGAGATGAAAGATACGAAGCTATGGCAGAAGCAGAAGCTATAATAGCTGAAGATCTTCCAATTTACCCAATGTATCACCCATCAAGAAACTTAGTTATTAATCCTCAGGTTAAAGGATTAGCAACTTTCCCAGTTGGAGCAGATTACGACTTCAAGTGGACATATAT
>DPPH01000022.1:848-5275 GCA_003539375.1 Clostridiales bacterium | reverse complement strand
AAAAAACAAAAAAGGCTGTCTTTACGGCAGTCTTTTTTTATGTTAAGATTTAGTGGAAGCTTTTAGTAAGGAGATAGTTATGGAAATAGGTAAACTACCAAATAGATTATTGGAAGAAATTATTATATCAAATATTAATACCAGAAGAAAAGAAGTTGTTGAAAGAGCTGGTATAGGTAAGGATTGTGCGGTTATTGATTACGGAGAAAACTACTGTGTAATATCTTCTGACCCTATTACTGGAGCATCAAAAAATATTGGCAAGATAGCAGTAAATGTAGCCTGCAATGATATCGGTGCTGCAGGGGCAGAACCAAATGCCCTACTTATGACCATACTAGCACCTAAAGGTACTAAACAGGAAGAAATTGAGAGAATAATGCAAGAAGCAAACGAAGCAGCTGATGATATTAATGTAGAAATTGTAGGTGGCCATACTGAGGTTACAGATGCAGTCAATAAAATGGTGTTATCGTTAACTGCTCTAGGTATAAAGGAAAAGAACAGAGTTACCGATCCTATAAAAGCTGGAGACCTTGTATTGGTGAGTAAAGAAATAGGTATAGAAGGAACATCTATAATTTATTCAGAAAATAAAGATAAATTAATTAAAGAATTATTTGAGAGTAGAGATTTATCTTCTAAAAAAGTTGGAAACTATATTAATCAACTAAGTGTAGTAAAAGAAGGAGTAATCTGCGGTAAGCTTGGATCGAAATACATGCACGACATAACAGAAGGTGGAGTATTTGGAGCCCTGTGGGAAGCTTCTAAGGCCAATGAAATAGGTTTAATCATAGAGGAAGATAAAATCCCAATTTCAAAAGAAACTAAAGAAATTTGTTCTTATTTTAATATAAATCCTTTCAAACTTATTTCCAGTGGATCAATGCTAGTTATAACTGATAGAAAAAGTGGTAATAAAATGATCGAAGAATTGAAAAAAGAAGGAATAAATTTACAAATAATTGGTGAAGTCGTTGATAACAAAACATGTACAGTGAAATCTAATGATAAAACATATCTTATAGATGAACCCGAAAGTGATGAACTTTATAAAGTTGTGACAAAATAAGGAGGAAATATGGCTAGAATAGATGGAAGAACTTTTGACAGCATAAGAGATACTAAAATAACTGATGAATATTTGATTCATCCCGATGGATCTGTATTAATTGAAATGGGTAGAACAAAGGTTATATGTACTGCTTTTATAGAAGATAAGGTGCCTGGTTTCTTAAGAAACACTGGTAAAGGTTGGGTAACAGCAGAGTATGATATGCTTCCCGGATCTACTGAAACCAGAAAGATAAGAGGAGTAAAAAGAGGTAAACAGGACGGAAGGTCTCAAGAGATCCAAAGATTAATTGGAAGATCCTTAAGATCTGTAGTAGACTTAGAGGGTTTTGGCGAAAGAACTATTTGGATGGATTGTGATGTTATACAAGCTGATGGTGGAACTAGAACAGCAGCTGTAACTGGAAGTTTTATTGCTATGATTAAAGCTTTTAGCAAATTAAAAGAAAAAGGCTTAATTGAAAAAATACCAGTAAATTCTTTTGTCTCTGCTGTAAGTGTAGGAGTAGTTGATGAGGAAAATTTACTTGATTTATGCTACGAAGAAGATAAAAACGCCAAAGTAGATATGAATATAGTAATGACTGACAAAGAAGAATTCATAGAAATTCAAGGTACAGGAGAAGAAGCTCCTTTTTCTATGGGTGAACTGATGAATTTACTTGATTTAGGCAAAAAAGGTTGCCGAGATTTATTTAAAATTCAAAAAGAAATATTAGGAAAAGATATTTCCAGAGAGATTATGGAGGCATAATGGAAAAAATAATACTTTCATCAAACAACACTGACAAAATCAAAGAAATAAAAGAAATTTTCAAAGATCTTAATGTTAAAGTTCTTTCAAAGAAGGACTTAGGCTTGGAAAAACTTGAAGTAGTGGAAAATGGAAAAACCCTTGAAGCAAATGCATTGAAAAAAGCTAGAGCGATTCGGGAGGTTGTTGAAGGATATATAATAATAGCAGATGATACGGGACTTTTTGTAGATGCATTAAATGGAGAACCCGGCATATATGCTGGAAGATTTAGCGGAGAAGATGCAAGTTATGATGAAAACAATAAAAAATTATTAAATGAATTAGAAGGCATCAAAGGTAGCAAGAGAAGTGCTTATTTCATGACAGTAGCTGCAATAATAGATAAAAAAGGCAATGAACATTTGGTAAGAGGAGTTTGTAAAGGAAGAATAGCTGAGGATTATAGGGGACAGGGTGGTTTTGGATATGATCCACTCTTTATACCGGAAGGATATTCTGAATCCTTTAGAGAAATGGGTAGAGAAAAAAAGAATGAAATAAGTCATAGGAAAAAAGCTTTAGAAGAAGTTAAAATTAAAATAAGGGAAATCATAAATGAGGATAGCAGTAATTAGTGATACTCATCGTATTACCAGTAATATAATAGAAGAATTGAAAGAAAAACCTTTTGATCTAATTATACATTTAGGTGATTTTATTAAAGATGCTGAAAAAATAGAAGAAATACTAGAAACTGAAGTAATAAAAATTAAAGGAAATTCTGATTTCAGAGAATTTGATGGTGATGAGGAATTAGTTAAGACTTTTGGAAACAAAAAATTTTTATTAACCCATGGACATAAGTATGGAGTAAAATATACTCTAGATAATCTGTATTATAGAGCTAAAGAATTAGAAGTAGATGTAGTTTTATTTGGTCATACTCATAACTCTTTTAACGAAAATTTTGAAGGAGTGATATTTTTCAATCCAGGAAGTCCTTCAAATCCGAGAGGAAGTTATGATAAAACTTACGGTATAATTGAAATTGATGATTTTATAGATTCTAAAATCATACATATATAAAAATGCTCTCAGACTTTTTTCTGAGAGCATTTTTTTAATCTTCATTCAAATCGCTTATTTCCATTTCTTCTTCTATTTCACTATATATTGTAAATTTTGTAAAACCCTGTTCATATAATCGGTTGAGCTGCTTGCCCATTTTGTTTCTTCTTTCATATAGGCCAACTATAAAATTTTTGCTTCTAAATTTATCCGCTGCCTTAATGACGGAAGCAAAATTATCTTTTTCATCGTAAAGCATTACCAGTTTTTCTTCTCCAGGAACTTTAAATTTTTCTTTAATTAACTGATTAGCTAATCTTTCAAATCCAATGGAAAATCCAATAGCCGGGATTTTTTCGCCGATGAAGTTTCCTATCATTTCATCGTATCTTCCACCACCAGCAATAGAATAACCTAAATCTTTATAAGAAATTTCAAATATTGAACCGGTATAGTATCCCATACCCCTAACTAGAGTAAAATCAAAGATAATTTCGTAATTTTCTTCTCTTATATCATTTACAGAATTAATTACTGTTTCAATTTCTTGTATTACATCTTTAGATACACCATACTTAGGTAAAATTTCCAATCCTTTATCATTAATCTCTTCCATTGCTTGAAGAATATTATCTATTTTTGATTGACTGTACTCTTTTTTCAAAAGTTCTTTTTTAATGCCTTCTAAACCAATTTTGTCTAATTTATCTAAAGTAATCGAAACATTTTCAAAATTATCTTCTTCAAAACCGCAGCTTAGAATTACATCTTTTAAAATTCTCCTGTCGTTAATCCTGACAACAAAATCCTTTACGTTAAGTTTGGTAAGCGCCTTTGCAGTAGTAGATATAAGCTGTATTTCAGCCATTTTCGTATCATCGCCGATAATATCTATGTCGCACTGTTTAAAACTCCTATACCTGCCTTTTTGAGCTCTTTCCGCCCTAAAAACATTACCTACCTGCATAGCTTTAAAAACCATAGGAAGGTCAGCTCGACTGTTGCAGTAAAATCGGCTTAATGGTACTGTAAGGTCATAACGTAATCCTAAATCTGTTAAATCATCTATTTCAATAGGATCTTTATTTACTGCTTTTTTTAATTTTTTTCCTCTTTTTAAGATTCTATAAATTAGTCTAAGATTGTCACCGCCATCACTTCCCAGCAGACGTTCTATATTTTCGACTACTGGAGTTTCAATTAGTTGAAATCCATCTTTCTTATATGTTTCAATAATAATTCCTTCAATATAGTCTCTTATTTCTTTTTCCTCCGGCATAAAGTCTCTCATGCCTTTTGAAGGATTGACATTTACATTCATAAAAACCTCCTATAATTCAAATTTATTGTATGAATTAGACTTTAAGTCTATATAAAGCATTTCATTTCTCAGTAAATCACCTTTTCCAGTTAGAAGTTTTATTAATTCATTAACTTCTAAAGAAGCTATTAAAGATGCGATATGAGGAAGATTACCCATAGGTTCTTTTTTAGAATCTTCATCATCCTCTTTAGATTGGTATATTTTTGAGATGGTTTTATCTCC
>DPPH01000022.1:0-511 GCA_003539375.1 Clostridiales bacterium | reverse complement strand
CAGTCTACATTTTTAGGCAGTAAATTATCTATATTTTCTTCAGTGATTTTATTTTTAATTCCAGCAAAATCAACCTTTGGATTAATCAACTTTAATCTTTTTCTTGCTTCATTTACCTTCCATAAACCTAAATTTTCAGTAGTAGATAGCAGCTGACGGTTAAGGTTTGTTTCATCAAAAATATCACCATCCACAGCGGTAATTTTTTCTATTCCTATCCTGCTTATATACTCCAGGATATTTCCGCCTAACCCTCCACAACCAACTACACAAACATGGGAGTTATTAAGTTTTTCAACATCTTCAGCAGATAATGCATTTAAATTTTTACTATATCTTTTATCCATATTATCACCTTTTTCATAAAACTATAATATAGTATAACACAAGATTATAATTTTTAAAAAAATAATTTATTTTTGCAAATAATTATTTATGATATACTAATTATATACTAATTTATAAAAGGGTGAAATAATGAAAAATAAAGGTTTTATAAGAGTCGGTGCTG
>DPPH01000261.1 GCA_003539375.1 Clostridiales bacterium | reverse complement strand
GCAGAAATTGTATTTGACAATATTGCTATATCCTACTTAGAGGAGATGGTAAATGAAGGAGTCCTCATAGCTTCACAAAGTGCAACAGAACTACTCTCCGTGAAAGGAGTGGAAGCCAGTTTCGTTTTGGTAAAAAAAGAAAATGAGATCCACATCAGCGGAAGGTCAATTGGAGATATAAGCGTTCATATAATCTTAGAAAGACTAGGCGGTGGAGGACATCTCACATCAGCAGGAGCCCAACTAGAGGGAAAAACTATAGAAGAAGCAAAAGATATGCTTAAAAAAGCAATTTTAAAATATAAAAATGACAACAAAAAGAAAGGATGATAAATAATGAAAGTAATATTAAGAAAAGATGTTAAAAAATTAGGAAAAGAAGGAGACTTAGTAGAGGTAGCAGATGGATACGGAAGAAACTACTTAATACCAAAGGGTGCAGCAGACGAAGCAACTCCTGAAAACGTGAGAATCCTAAAAAGAAGAAAGAAAGAAGAAGCTAGATTAGCAGAAGATAAACTTGAAGATGCTCAGGAGTATGCAGAAAACCTTAAAAAGGTAAACCTACTAATTAAAATCAAGGCTGGAGAAAACGGAAAGCTATTTGGTTCAGTAAACACAAAAGACATAGCTGAAGCATTAGAAAAAGACCACAAGATAAAAATAGACAAGAGAAAAATCGAACTTGAAGAACCAATCAAGACAGTTGGAGAACACATGGTAGACGTAAAACTTCATCCGGAAGTTAAAGGTCAGGTAAAAGTAACTATAGAAGGTGAAGAATAAAAGAAGGTGCATAAATGTCGGAAAATTTTCTAGGTAAGGTACCGCCACATAGTATAGAAGCAGAACACACCCTATTAGGTTCTATCCTGATAGACAGGGAAGCTTTAGAAGTAGCTATAAATAAACTTAAAGGTGACTACTTCTACTACGATGGCAATAAAGAAATATTTGAAGCAGCTAAAAAACTTAGCTACGACAATATGCCTGTAGACCTACTTACCATAACAGAAGAACTAAAAAAACGAAATAAATTAGAACAGGTAGGAGGAGTAGAGTATTTGGCTGGACTGGCTGAAAATGTCTATTCCACTAAAAATGCAAAAGCTTACTGTAAAATAATAGAAGAAAAAGCCATAACTAGAAGTGTAATAAAAGCAGCCAATGAAATTCTTTCAAAAGGATACCAGGACGAAGAAGAAGTTAAAAGCTTGATTGAATTAGCTGAAAAAAGAATCTTTGATATATCTCAGCAGAGGGAAAAAAGAGATTTCTCCCATATGAAAGATATAGTTCTTGATGTATTTAATCTTTTAGAAGAAAGAGCTAGCCACGATGGTAGTATGACAGGACTTACTACGGGATTTGAAGACATAGACAGGATGACTGCAGGACTTCAAAAATCCGACTTTATACTTATAGCAGCTAGACCTTCTATGGGTAAAACAGCTTTTGCTCTTAACCTTGCCTTAAATGCTGCCGTTAGAGATAGTGCAAATGTAGCTATTTTCAGTTTAGAAATGGCAAAGGAGCAGCTAGTACAGAGGATAGTAAGTATGGAGTCCCTTGTAGAAAGCAATAAGCTTAGAAGCGGAGAACTGGAAGGCGACGACTGGGATAAGATTACAAGAGCCAGCAGCCGTATTTCAGAAGCCAACATCTATATAGATGACACTCCCGGCATAACCTTATTTGAGGTACAGTCAAAATGCAGAAGACTCAGTGCTCAAAATGGCTTAGACCTGGTAGTAATTGACTACCTTCAACTTATGGAAGGAGAAGGAAAATCCGAAAGTAGACAGCAGGAAATATCATCCCTATCCAGAGGATTAAAAGGTCTTGCTAGGGAAATGAGCTGCCCAGTTATATCCTTATCACAGCTATCTCGTGCGCCGGAGCAGAGGCAGGATCACAGGCCTATACTTTCAGACCTTAGAGAGTCTGGAGCTATAGAGCAGGATGCCGATGTAGTTATGTTTTTATATAGAGATGAATACTACCACGAAGACTCGGAAAAACGAGGCATAGCAGAAGTGAAAATAGCAAAACATAGAAACGGACCTACCGGTACTGTTGAACTGGCATGGGTTGAAAGATTTACCAAATTTGCCAATAGACCTAAATAGATTAGAAATACTACCGCTCTTAAGAGCGGTTTTTTATTTATTAAAGAAAAATTGTTTTATATCCTTTGATATAGTAAAATAAAAGTTATTAAAGAAAAAATAGGTGGATAATTTTGAATAAAGTTAATTTAAGTCTTCAAACAAAAATTACAATATTGATAATAATAGTAGTGCTAATATCACTATTTTCAACTGCCGGGCTTATTACTAGATGGGCAGTCAACAACCTTCAGGAAAAAGTAGAAACAAATATAATGAACATTGCTGAGATGGTGGCTAATACTGAATCAATAACTGAAGCTCTCGATGATAAAGACCCGGAAGGTTTTATAAAAAACCAAATAGACAGGATATTTAAATCTGTAGAGCAGGTAGACTTTATTGTTGTAACAGATATGAATAGGATCAGGTACTCTCATCCTGTAGAAAGTAGAATCGGTCAGGAGTTTGTTGGTGGAGATGAAGAGAGAGTACTGGAAAAAGGAGAAACATACATATCAGAAGCAGTTGGAACTTTGGGCAAATCTCTAAGAGCTTTCGTACCACTGTTTAACAAAGATGGAGACCAGATTGGATTTGTTGTAGTTGGAACTTTAACCCAAAGTATAACTGAAGCTAGAAACCAAATTGTATTTAATATTACAATATCCTCGCTATTAGGATTACTAATAGGTATAATTGGAGCCTTTATACTTTCTATGAATATTAAAAAGGAACTTCTAGGATTCGAGCCTAAGCAGATGACACAACTTTACATAGAAAAAGAAGGAATGCTTGGAGCAATCCATGAAGGAATTTTAGCTATAGACGAAAAAGAGAGAATAACACTATACAACGAATCAGCTAAAAAAATATTAAACATAGAAGATGATGATATAGTTGGTAAAAAGGTCCTGGATGTTTTTCCAACCAGCCAACTACCGGAGGTATTAAAATCCGGGGAAGCCGAATACGATAAAGAACAGGAAATGAATAAAGCTCATATCCTAGCTAA